>NZ_JBHWZY010001177.1:0-1698 GCF_042727815.1 Nocardia sp. NPDC060220 | reverse complement strand
AGGTCTTCGCCGAAGTGGGCTCGCGCCCCCGCACCGTGGCCGTGCTCGGCCCCGGAGCTCTCCCGAAGACCTCCTCGGGCAAACTCCGCCGCTCGGCCACCGCAGTGCACCTGCGCTGAGAACGAACTCGGCGCGCCAAGTGCCTTGGCGCGCCGAGTGTCTCAATGCAGGTTGTTCTGGGCTGCTTCCAGCCCGACCTTCAGCAGCAGCTCCACCGCGTCGGCGGCCTGCTCCACGATCACCGGAACCTCTTTGCGCTCCGGCGCGGCGAAGGGCTTGAGGACGTAGTCGGCCGGATCCTGTCGACCGGGCGGGCGCCCGATCCCGATCCTGGTCCGCAGATATTCCTTGGTGGTCAACGCCTGCGAGATAGACCGCAGCCCGTTGTGACCACCCTCGCCGCCGCCCTGCTTGAGCTTGAGCGTCCCGAACGGCAGATCCAGCTCGTCGTGGATCACGATCACCTGGTCCACCGGCACCGAGAAGAACTTCGCCAGCGCGGCCACCGGCCGCCCGGACAGATTCATATAGGTGCGCGGCTTCGCGATGAGGATCTGACGCCCGTCCAATCGCGCCTGGAGCAGATCGGCACCGGACTTCTTGTGCACGGCAAAACGGCCGCCGACGCGCTCGGCGAGCACATCGGCGACCAGGAAGCCCACATTGTGGCGGGTGCGCTCGTACTCGGGGCCGGGGTTACCCAGTCCGACTACGAGCGCGGGCCCGGAAGATTCGGTCATTGCCCGAATCGTAGTGCGCGGTCTTACTCGGACTCGGGAGCGGTCTCCGCGGTCACGGCCTCGGCGGCAGTGCCTTCACCCTCGTCGTCCATCTGCGAGGCGGACGGCGCTTCGATCACGTTGACGATCAGCGCTTCCGGGTCACCGGCCAGGGTGACGCCCTCGGGCAGCGCGATGGTGCCGGCCAGGATCTGGGTGCCCGGCGCGATGCCGGCGACCGAGACCTCGATGGACTCGGGCAGGTTCATCGCGTCGGCCTCGATCGACAGGGTGTTGAGTTCCTGGGTGATCAGGGCGCCGGAGGTGGCCTCGCCGGTGACGACGACGTTGACGTCGGTGGTGACGCGCTCGCCACGCTTGACGATCAGCAGGTCGGCGTGCTCGATGTAGCGACGGATCGGGTGCACGACGACCGACTTGGTCATCGCCAGCTGCGGCTGGCCGTCGATCTGCAGGTTCAGGATGGCGTTGGTGCCGTGCAGACGCAGGATCGCGGCGAACGCCTTGGCGTTCAGCGACAGGTGCTGCGGCTCGGCGTGGTGGCCGTACAGCACGGCGGGCACGTTGCCGTCGCGACGGGTACGGCGGGCGGCACCCTTACCGAATTCGGTGCGGACGGCAGCTTCGATCAGATTGGCGTCGGACATACTGAATGCGCTCCTACGGCTGGTCATGGGTGACCCAACTCCGGGGTCAAGGTCTACTCGTCGGACGAAAGAACGAACGAGGACGGCCCAAACAAACTCAGCCGAGCCGCGTCGATCACGGTGTGCGCACCAAACGGGCACTCACCCTCGCCGAGACAACCCGCCAACCATACCGCATAGCAATCCGCGATCTGAAACCGCCATGACCGCACTCCGAACCCCCACCTGCGACCCATAGGGAGCAGCGGCCACAAAGTGGCCGGTCGCGGCCGGGTCGCCGGTTAGCCGCCGGGGCGTACGCGACGAAGGAG
>NZ_JBHWZY010001176.1:0-1700 GCF_042727815.1 Nocardia sp. NPDC060220 | reverse complement strand
GCCCGGGCACCCTCGCGAGGAGAGTGCCCGGGCCGTGGTCGGGTCAGGCGGCGGAGGTCACCCGGTACACGTCGTAGACGCCTTCGACGTTGCGCACCACATTGAGCAGGTGACCGAGGTGCTTGGGGTCGCCCATCTCGAAGGTGAACTTGCTGATCGCGACACGGTCGCCATGGGTGGCCACCGAGGCGGACAGGATGTTGACCTTCTCGTCGGCCAGCACCTTTGTCACATCCGAGAGCAATCGGGTGCGGTCGAGCGCCTCGATCTGGATCGCGACCAGGAACACCGACGAGGGCGAGGGCGCCCATTCGACCTCGATGATCCGCTCCGACTGCTCCTGCAGGGAATCGGCGTTGGTGCAGTCGGTCCGGTGCACGCTCACCGCGCCACCGCGGGTCACGAAGCCCATGATCTCGTCACCCGGCACCGGCGTGCAGCACTTGGCCAGCTTCGCGACCGTTCCCGGCGCACCGGGAATGAGCACGCCGGCGTCCCCGGTGACCCGCTGACGAGCCGGCGTGGTCGACGGTGTCGACCGCTCGGCCAGCTCGTTCTCCACATCGCCGATGCCGCCGAGCTGGGCCATGAGCCGCTGCACCACGTGATGCGCCGACACCTGGTGCTCGCCGACCGCGGTGTAGAGGGTGGAGATGTCGCTGTAGTGCAGCTCGTGCGCGACCGCGGTCATCGCCTCGACACTCATCAACCGCTGCAGCGGCAGCCCGACGCGGCGGACCTCCTTGGAGATCTGCTCCTTGCCGCTCTCGAGCGCTTCCTCGCGCCGTTCCTTGGCAAACCACTGGCGAATCTTGGCTTTCGCGCGCGGTGAGACCACGAACTTCTGCCAGTCGCGACTGGGTCCCGCGTTCTGCGCCTTGGAGGTGAACACCTCCACGACTTCGCCGTTCTCCAGCTGCCGTTCCAGCGCCACCAGGCGACCGTTCACCCGCGCGCCGATGCACTTGTGCCCGACCTCGGTGTGCACCGCGTACGCGAAGTCGACCGGAGTGGACTTCTGCGGCAGCGTGATCACATCGCCCTTGGGCGTGAACACGAAGATCTCCGGCGACTTCAGGTCGAAGCGCAGCGATTCGAGGAACTCCGCGGGGTCGGCGGCCTCCCGCTGCCAGTCGAGCAGCTGACGCATCCACGCCATGTCGTCGACCTCGGCGGCGTCACCGGAGTGCTTGGCCTTGGTCTCCTTGTACCGCCAGTGCGCGGCGATGCCGAACTCGGCGGTCCGGTGCATGTCCTGCGTGCGGATCTGCACCTCGAGCGGCTTGCCGTCGGGGCCGACCACCGTCGTGTGCAGCGATTGGTAGACGCCGTAGCGCGGCTGCGCGATGTAGTCCTTGAATCGCCCCGCCATCGGCTGCCACAGCGAGTGCACGACGCCGACCGCGGCGTAGCAGTCGCGGACTTCCTCGCACAGGATCCGCATGCCGACCAGGTCATGGATGTCGTCGAAATCTTTGCCCTTGACGATCATCTTCTGATAGATCGACCAGTAGTGCTTGGGCCTGCCTTCGACGATCGCGTTGATCCGCGACGCGGCCAGGGTGTTGGTGATCTCCGCGCGCACCTTCGCCAGATAGGTGTCACGCGAGGGCGCGCGATCGGCGACCAGGCGCACGATCTCGTCGTATTTCTTGGGGTGCAGGATCGCGAAGGCGAGGTCCTCCAGCTCCCATTTGACC
>NZ_JBHWZY010001175.1:0-1701 GCF_042727815.1 Nocardia sp. NPDC060220 | reverse complement strand
CCTATGCCTTCCTCGGCTTCTACCTGGTCCGACCCGATCTGCGCGGACGTGGCTTCGGGATTGCCACGTGGCGAAAGGGGCTCACCCACGCGGGTGCCCGTGTGGTCGGGCTCGACGGGGTCGTGGACCAGCAGAACAACTATCGCCGCAGCGGATTCGAACTCGCCTATCGTAGTGCGCGTTTCGGCGGTGTCGCGGCCTTGCCCGCACCGGACGGGACCGTTCGCGTCCTGCTGCCCGATGAGGTGGGTGATGTGCTGGCCTACGATGCGCGTTGCGTTCCCGCGGCCCGGCCCATGTTTCTGGCGCGTTGGCTGACCGAGCCGACACACCGCACCTTCCTGCGGATCGTCGACGCAACCCTCACTGGATTCTGCACTGTCCGCCCCGCCCGCGACGGTTGGCGGGTCGGCCCGCTGTTCGCCGACACGGTCGACGACGCGCGGCAATTGCTCGCCGCGTGCGCGCGAGCCTCGGACGGCGCGTCACTGGCGGTTGATGTGCCACTGGGTAACGAACCGGCGGTGCTACTGGCCGAGACGGCAGGCCTCACACCCACGTTCGAGACCGCGCGCATGTACACCGGTGGCGTCCGAAACCATCTCCAGGACAGGGTTTTCGGTGTCACTTCCCTCGAACTCGGGTGAGGCCACAGGACACATCCTGATCTACGCGAGGCCGTCCGCGCGCCTGTGTGGCGCGCCGCAACGGCGATTTCTAGGGGTCGTCGCAACACGTGGTCAGTTGTTCAGGCCGCGAGTAGTTTATGCAACCGCTCGGCTGGGGTTTCCCAGCCGTGCGTTTTGCGTGGTCGCCCGTTGAGCTGGCGCCTCCAAGCACGCGGTCATCCGTTTCACCGAATCGGTGCGTGACGAACTCACAGGCACCGGTGAGACTGTGACCGCGGTCCTGCCCTCGGCCGTGCGCACCGATCTGGTCGCCGGTGTGCAGCTCGGCGGAGGCTGCCAACCGTAAAGCCCGAACGCATCGCCGAAGCCATGGTCGCGTCTTGTCGCCACCGGCGCACCCTGGTCGCGGTGCCGGGTTGGATGCGCGTCTACGAATTGGCCGCCGCGGTCCTGCCCGACCGGGTTGCGGTGGCCGTGCGCGGTCACCTCACCCGCGACCGGGTGCTGCACAGCCTCAACACCGGCGCCTATGCCGACTACGACGCCTGCGTACGCCGCGACGCCGACACCGCTCTCTGACCTGACAAGGAAGTCAGCAATGACGCTGCGACACACACTCATCGGCGCGCTGAGCACCGCCCTGCTCGTCTGCCCCGGCCTGCTCACCGTGCTCCCCGCTCGTGCGGGGATGAGCCGGTCGACCGGACGTTCAGCGGCTGCCTCCACAGAAACCCCACAGTTTTGACCGGAATCAATGGGAATTCATGCGATTCGTTGAGAAGAGTCGTTTCTCGGAAACCCTTGGTACTGAGTACTATTCGGAACTGATGAGTAGGTTCTGGACAACTGGAACCCGCCCCAGGTGGTCGCAGGTTCAAATCCTATGAGTCTGGTAGGCCAGCACTTCTGTCTGGGTCCGGGCTGTTGTCCAGTTCTGCAACGCTGCTGAGCGTCATCAGTTCGAATCTGCTGGTGTAAGGTCGGCGATGCCTCGCGCGGGTGGGCGACGAAGATCTGTGCGGCCCGAGCGGTCCGGTCGTTGTCGGCGGTCAGCTGGTCGGGTGTCTCGCGC
>NZ_JBHWZY010001174.1:0-1701 GCF_042727815.1 Nocardia sp. NPDC060220 | reverse complement strand
CTTCTACTGCGGCGAGTAGGCCGTCGATGACTTCGTCGTCTTGGGCGGCTACGACATCTGCCAGTTTTGAGCGTTCGGTGGGGCCGAGGAGGGCTAACAGGGTGATTGCTTTGGGCCATTCGCCTGCGTCGTGGGTTGCGCGGATGACGCCGGGGACTCGGTCGGTGACGATGGTGAGGAGGCGGTCGGCTGCTGAGGTTTCCTCGAGGTAGTAGCCGACCTGGAGGATGTCGAGGTCGGAGGCGTGGGGGAGGGCTGCGCGCAGGACCGAGTCGGGGACCGAGCCTGCGAGGTTGCCCATCGTCAGATAGTCGCCGCGGCTGATCAATTCGCTGGCGACGGCTGCTGCCATCGGGCCGGGTACCTGGGCGATCAGTTCGACTGCTCGGCGGGGGTCGAGGGTGAGGGTGGCGTCGGCTAGGAAACTGGGGGAGAGGGCGCTGGCGATGGCTACGGCGCGGGTTGGGTCGACGGAGCCGGCGAGTGCGGCGGCGAGGACGGGGCCGAAGGCGGCTTCGGTGATCTTGGCGGCGATGGGGGCGGGGACCAGCTTGGCGGCGGCGCCGACTCGCTGCATGCGGCGGGCTTCGCGGCGGGCGGTGAGATCGGTGATCTGGTCGCGGAATTCGCGGAGGGCCGCGGGTGGGAGGGTGGCGAGGAAGGCCAGGTCGGCGGGGGCGCGGTCGAGGACGCGGGCTAGTTTGGCTAGTTCGACGGTGGTGTGGTGGGTCGCGGTCACAGTCCGAGTACCTTCTTCACGGCGGGGCGGGCCAGGCGGGGGATGAGGCGCATGCCGGTGTCGAGGGCGTCGTCGAGGGCGGCCTTGCGGTGGTCGAGGGCGGCGCGGACGTAGTTGTCGAGGAGTGCCAGCTCGTCGGGGGTGAGGGTGGCGAAGTCGGGTGGCGGTGAGGTGCCGAGTGTTGCGGTGAGTTGGCGCAGGGCATCCGACACGGACCGTCTCCTTCGATGCGATGTCCGGAAGTTCGTACTGCCGGTACGAACAACGATACTGCCGGTATGCGATGCTTTCTGTAAAGAGCAGTTCACCTGTGTTGTGTGGAAAAAACCGATCGTACTGTTGGTACGTGTATCGTTCTCGACCGTGACCCGCGCCAGTCGACGACCTCCGCCGGTGAGCCGGGATGTCATCGTCGACGCCGCGATTCGGGTGCTCGATCGAGACGGGCCTCATCCGAGTATGGATGCTTTCGCGGTCGAGGCCGGGATCACGAAGCCGCGGCTGTATCGGAGGTTCACCGACAAAGGTGACCTCTACGCCGCCATCGGTACGCGATTCGCCGACTCGGCGTTCGCGGCGACGGGGACCGACCTGACCCTGCTGTTGCAGCCGCCCAACGCCGCAATCGATCGTGCGCTCACCGATTACGCCGTCGGAATTCTGGCCCACCCCAATGTTTTCCGGTTCCTGACGCAGACGAGTGCGAATCGTGAGGGTGCGACAGGCCAGTACGACCTCGCCAGTGCGGTGGCGGGTCGCTTCGCGGAAAGGGCTCGGGCGGTCGCGGATTCGATTCCGTTGGATGCCGAGGGGATCGAATATCTGGCGCGGGCGATCGTCGGTGTGATGATCGTGCTGACTGATCTGTGGCTGAGTGACGCGAAACCGGATTCCGGAGAATTCGTTAGCAGGGTGCACGAATTGGTGTGGGGGATGATCGATGCGTTTCTGCGGGGGCGGGG
>NZ_JBHWZY010001173.1:0-1702 GCF_042727815.1 Nocardia sp. NPDC060220 | reverse complement strand
TGCCACCACAGATCGCGACCGTCGGTCCACGGCACCTCCTTGCCGACCCGGCGCACCACGAGCACGTGCTCCACCGACGACGGCACGTCGCCCTTGGCGGCCAGCGCCTCGTCGACGGCCTCCTTGAGCGGTGCGGGCTTGCCGCGCCGCCACTGTCCGTCGGTGGTGATGATCAGTCGGGCCTCGGCGTCGTCGACCCGCTGGCGCAGCGCGCTCGGCGAGAAGCCCGCGAACACCACCGAGTGCGTGAGTCCCAGCCGCGCGCACGCCAGCATCGACACGATCGCCTCGGGCACCATCGGCATGTAGATCGCGACGCGATCGCCTGCCTCCAGTCCGAGCTCGGTCAGATAGTTCGCCGCTCGCGAGACCTCCTCCAGCAGTTCGCGGTAGGTGATGTCGCGCGAGTCGCCGGGTTCGCCTTCCCAGTGGATAGCGACCTGATCGCCGTGTCCGTCGATGACGTGGCGGTCGACGCAGTTGTAGGCGACGTTGAGCTCGCCGTCGCCGAACCAGCGCGCGACCGGCGCGTCGGTCCAGTCGAGTACTTCGGTGAAGGGTTTGTGCCAGTGCAGCCGGTTGGCCTGTTCGGCCCAGAAGCCGTCGCGGTCGGTCTCGCCACGGTCGTAGAGCGTGGCGTCCGCGTTGGCGGCGGCGGCGAATTCCGCACTGGGCGGAAACGAGTCCTGGTGTCCTGCAGCAGTTTCGGTCACGTCGGTTCAGCCTCACATGCCTGGTGCGGTCGGGTCGGTCGCCGGGGTGCGGCCCAGCTGTCTAGACAGTAGCCAACTGACCCGCGACGGCGTGTCCCGTTGTCGTGACGATGTTTCGCGGCGGTCAATAGGGCTAGTTCATCCGATGACTTCGCCGGACAGACCGGACGGTCGCGAGCTATCGTTTTTACTCAACGGTTCAGCTGAGCGTTCCCGATATTTGTTCATATTTTTCTGCCGAGAGCGAGGGGCTCGGCAATTTTTCCTGCGTTTCCAGCGAGTAACCGTACTGATACATGTGAACTGAAAATGGCTCGGATCGCTGAAAAATCCAGCCGGAGCCGCTAACCTCCGACCGTTAGCCACGGAATTGAACCGGGAGAGAGCGTTGAGATTCATCAGAGCGACCGCGCTGGTCGCGGCGGGACTGGCGGCCACAAGCCTCGGTCTCACCGCGTGCTCGTCCGACGACAGTGCTGATTCGAGCATCGTCACCACCAATGCGGGCGAGCCGCAGAATCCGTTGGTGCCCAGCAATACCAACGAGAACATGGGCGGCCGCGTCGTCGACCGTTTGTTCGCCGGGCTGAAGTACTACGACGCCAGCGGTGAGGCCCACGACGAGGTGGCCGAGAAGATCGAGACGGCTGATCGGAAGTCGTACAAGATCACTATCAAGCCGAATTGGAAGTTCACCGACGGCACCACGGTCACCGCGAAATCCTTCGTCGACGCGTGGAACTACGGCGCACTCGCCGACAACGCGCAGCTGCAGAGCTACGTGTACAGCCCGATTGCCGGGTTCGACGAGGTGAGTGCCGAGAATCCCACCGTCAAGACGATGTCGGGCTTGAAGGTTGTCGACGATCGCACCTTCACCGTCGAGTTGAAGTCGCCCTCGATCGACTTCGAGAGCGCGCTCGGCTACGCGCCGTTCTACCCGCTGCCTGATGCCGCTTTCAAGGATATGAAGGCGTTCGGTGAGAAGC
>NZ_JBHWZY010001172.1:0-1706 GCF_042727815.1 Nocardia sp. NPDC060220 | reverse complement strand
GGGGCTCGTGCAGGGGCGACCTCCCGACAAGGTCGCGGCCCTCGCGACCCGGGCCATTGCGAGGGCGGCCCGGGCAGGATTGTCAGGCGTCGCGGCGGTTGACCAGCACGAGTGCGCCGGCGAACACGATCGCCACGAACACGGCGAAGTAGATCAGGCTTCCCCACACGCCCCAGTGCCAGTCGCCCGCGTACTCCTCGACGCTCAGGAAACGGTTCGCGTTCTGGAAGGGCAGGAACGGCTTGACGGTGCGGCCGAAGCTGCCGAACGCGCCGAGCAGGTTCTCCAGCAGCAGCGACCACAGCACGATCAGCGAGATCGCCGCGGCGGACTGGCGCACCAGCACACCGACACCGATGGCGAGCATGACGCACAGGAACGCGTAGATCGGCACGCTGTAGATGGCTCGCCAGTTGCCGTCGAGCACGAGACCGGGAGCGTCGTCACCGGTGATCAGCTTGGCCACGATGAACGCGATGAGCGCGAGCACACCGGTGAGCACGGCCGAGTAGAAGCCGACCAGCGCGGTCTTCGACAGCACGACCTTGGATCGGTTCGGGACCGCGAGGAAGCTGGAGCGGATGACGCCGAAGCGATATTCGCTGGTCACCGTCAGCGCGGCCATGATCATCAGGACCATGACGCCGAAGCCGGCGACACCCGACACCGCCACGCTCGGGGTGAGCAACGGCGGGCCCTCGCCGGAATCCCCGGTGGAGTCGGCGTTGGTGACCAAGGCGATCAGCACGGCGAGGCCGATGCCGAGCACCACCACGACCGCCGAGCACCACCAGGGCGAGCGGGTGGAGGTGAGTTTGATTCGTTCCGCTGCGAGCACGCCCATCAGAGCGCACCTCCCATCGCCTGTTGATCGAAGCTTTCACCGTGGTACTCCACGGCGCCGCCGGTCATCCGCATGAACGCTTCCTCGAGCGAGGCCTGCTGCGGTGCCAGCTCGTAGAGCGTGACGTTGTTCGTGCCCGCCACCTTGCCGACCTCGTCGGAAGTGACGCCCGCGACGATCAGCGCGGCGTCGCCGTCTTCCTTCACGGTCATGCCGTGCGAGGTGAGCAGGCTGCGCAACTGATCCAGCTGCGGGCTGCGCACGCGCACCGACTGCTCGGAGGCACGGTCGATGAACTCCTGGGTGGTGCCGTCGAACATCAGCTGACCACGACCGATGACGATGAGCTGCTCGGCGGTCTGCGACATCTCCGAGAGCAGGTGGCTCGACACGAGCACCGTGCGTCCCTCGGCGGCCAGGCGCTGCATGAACCGGCGGATCCACAGGATGCCCTCCGGGTCGAGGCCGTTGACCGGCTCGTCGAACAGCAGCACCTTCGGGTCGCCGAGCAGCGCGCCCGCCAGTCCGAGACGCTGGGACATACCGAGCGAGAATCCGCCCGCGTTCTTGTTCGCCACCTCGGACAGGCCGACCAGTCGCAGGACCTCTTCGACCCGCGACTTCGGGATGTCGTTGGAGGCGGCCAGCCACTCCAGGTGGGCGCGCGCCGAGCGGTTCGGATGCACCCACTTGGCATCCAGCAGCGCGCCGACCTGCGTGAGCGGGCGTTCCAGCTGCTGGTACTGCTTACCGTCGATGAGCGCACTGCCCGCCGTCGGCTTGTCCAATCCGAGGATCATCCGCATGGTCGTCGATTTACCGGCACCGTTGGGTCCGAGGAACCCGGTCACCAGTCCTGGTC
>NZ_JBHWZY010001171.1:0-1712 GCF_042727815.1 Nocardia sp. NPDC060220 | reverse complement strand
GCTGCCCGAGGTGGCCGATACGGTGCCCGACGGCAAGCCGGGCACCGCGGAGTATGTGCCCGATCAGGCGATCGGCGTGAAGGGCGCGTGGCTGGTGGTCGAGGCGGTGCCGGAGATCCTCGACCTGAAGAAGAAGGTCTTCGCCCAGCTCGACGCCGATGCCGATGCCGACGCGATCGTCGCCTCGAACTCGTCGTCGTACGCGAGCCGGTTGTTCACCGAGGGCTTGAAGACCAACGACCGGATGCTCAACACCCACTTCTATATGCCGCCGCAGTCGACGGTGCTCGACGTGATGTCGGACGGTCAGACCTCGCAGGACGTCCTCGACTTCGTCCTGAAGACCTTCCCGGAGTACGGCCTGCACCCGTACCTGGTGCGCAAGGAGTCGACCGGCTTCATCTTCAACCGCATCTGGGCCGCCATCAAGCGCGAGTCGCTCGAGGTGGTTCACGAGGGTGTGTCGATTCCCCATGATGTCGACGAGATGTTCATGCGGAATTTCGGCACCAAGGCGGGTCCGTTCCGGATGATGGACCAGGTGGGTCTGGATGTGGTGCTCGATATCGAGGAGCACTACGAGCAGGAGAACCCGAACCTGCCGAAGGGCCCGGTCGAGCTGCTGAAGAAATATGTCGACGCGGGCAAACTCGGGGTGAAGACGGGTGCGGGTTTCTACGACGACTACCCGAAGCCGAAGCAGGGCTGAGCCCCATGACCGAGATAGTCGCTCTAGATCTCGAAGCAGCTGCGATGCACGCTATTTCGCTCGACGGCAAACACGTGCGCACCGTGGTCGACGGTCTCGATCGTTTTCCCGACGGTGTCGTCGTCGACAAATTGCGTGGCCATATCTATTGGACCAACATGGGCACCCCCGACGCGCGTCCGGAGCCGGGCGTCGAACCGGAGTTCTTCTCCCGCAACGGTTCCATCGAACGGGTCGACCTCGACGGCGGCAACCGCACCACGATCGTCCCGATCGGCGCCTTCACCACCGGCAAACAGCTCGCCGCCGATGTCGAAGGGGGCAGGCTGTATTGGTGTGATCGCGAGGGCATGCAGGTTCTCACCTGTGATCTGAACGGTGACGACCTGCACGCCCTCGTGGTGACCGGCGAGGGCGATGCCGACGCCTCCCTCCCGCGCAACTGGTGCGTCGGCATCTGCCTCGACCTCGACCGCCGCCTGCTCTACTGGACGCAGAAGGGCGCGGCCAAGGGCGGCGAGGGCCGGATCTTCCGCACTCGGATGGATCTGCCCCCCGGTGCGGATCCTGCCGCCCGCACCGATATCGAGCTGCTCTGGGAGAACCTGCCCGAGCCGATCGATGTCGAACTCCACGGTCTCGGCGATCTCGTCTGGACCGACCGCGGTGCCGCCCCCCACGGCAACGCGCTGTACGAGGCCAAGGTCCAGCCGGAGGTCGGGACCCCGGCGATCATCTCCACCGGCTACCGCGAGGCGATCGGCGTCACCGGTTTCGATTCCCGCTTCTATGTGAGCGATCTCGGCGGCACGATCCGCCTGGTCGACATCGGCACCGGTACCGATACCGACCTGGTCCGTATCGGCAGCCCGCTCACGGGTATCGCCCTGGCCGACCTGTAGCGCCGCGGGTGCCGGCCGCGGGGGGGGGCCCCCGCCCCGGGTCGTATAAAAAAAAAACAACCCCCCCCACAAGTAACAATAGGGGATGGAGGGGTGGGGGT
>NZ_JBHWZY010001170.1:0-1712 GCF_042727815.1 Nocardia sp. NPDC060220 | reverse complement strand
TCGTTGTCGTGTTCGCTCAGCCGAGGCTGAACGGCGCGCCCCAGAGGGTCACCCAGCTGATGACGTTGTCGGTCTCCACCTCGACGCTCACGAAGGAACGAGCCTGGGCGTAACCACCACAGCCGGACAGGCCGATGGTCTCGTCGGCCCAGGTCACCGAGCCCGACCCACCCTTGAAGGCATTGCGGGTCTTGTGGGATTCGTTGCCGTAGTCGTCGGGCATTTCGAGATCGAGAACGTAGAAGGACTTCGCCTGGCCGGGTCCGACGGTGAGCTCGCCGCCGGTGTTCACCTCGCCGAAGCCCACGCCCTCCACCACCTCGGCTCCACTGTCTCCGAGCGCATCACCGCCGGCGATGTTGACCTGGCAACCCACGGTGTAACCGGGGAAGATCTTGCCACCGCCGTCACCGGACACCGAGACCTGCGCGCTACCGGAAACCCAGGCGTTGCGATGCGCCGGGGTGGACCCCATGGACGGATTGATATTGGCGGACTCGCCGACCAGGCTGATGTCCACGACAGTGCCGTCGGACAGCGTCTTGGTGATGTGGCCGCCCGGCAGCGGAACGAAGGTGTCGGCGTTCGCCGCACCCGTGGACAGCAAACCCAATGCCACGGTCGTCGCCGCCGTGAATCCGGCTACGCGCGCCATGCTCTTACGGTTGATCATCACAGTGACCCCTCGAGGGTGAATTCGTGTGAACGAGAAAGAGTTTCGATTCGGCCGATGATCAGCCGATGCTGAACGGCGCTCCGTACAGCGTGGTCTTGGAGTAGTGGTCACCGATGATCTCGACCACCGAGTAGGACCGGGCCTGTGCGTAGCCCGCGCAACCCTGGATATCTATCTCCGCGTCCTGGTATTCCACCGAATAGACGCCGGGCTTCAGAATGTCCTTGGCGTCGATCTGCACGAAGGCGACCTGACCAGGGCCGAGATGAAGGCCGATCGCACCACCGGCGGAGGCGCCGAGGGTCGATACTCCACCGGCCAATCCGGCAGCGATCGCGTCGTCACCGATGCTCACCTGGCAACCCACCATGTAACCCGTATTCAGCTGCGAGGCACCATGCGTCGAAGAATTATTGGAACCGGAACGGTTCGTCGGTCCGTTGTACGGCCCGACCTCGCCCTCCGGCGTGACCTGCACATCGGCGCGGGCATTGCCCGACACCCACACGACACGACCAGCACCGTTGGCGGCCAGCGACGGGGATACCACGGCATGCTCGCCGGTGCGACTCAAAGTGACACCGGGGCCCAGCTTCTGGCCGTCCGGCAGTGGTACGAAGGTGTCCGCGTTGGCAGCACCGGCCGACAACAGGCCGATCGTCACGGCCACTGCGGCGCCCGCGCTCCACGCGCCGCGACGCCCGCGGTTGGTGCGGTTCTCGCTCATTCTTCCCCTCGAGGTATACGCAAATCCGACCTCGACCATCGAGGTCGATATCTGTGTTGCGCCCGGACCCAGCTGGGGTGTGTCACGCAGGACAGGCACCGCTGGCAACAGGACAGATGCGCCCTGCCGGGAGGTGGATCGAGAAGCTGGTCGTCACCGGATCGGCGCGACTCTCAGCCGATCGGCGAACGAAAACGCAAGATGATTTCGACTGCCGGGGCAGTTGATTCGGGTTCAACATAGTGAGACTGACTCGTAATGTCCAGCGATACAAGGGTGAGCGCACAACAAAACGGGCCGGTCGCATAG
>NZ_JBHWZY010001169.1:0-1714 GCF_042727815.1 Nocardia sp. NPDC060220 | reverse complement strand
TGCTTGAACAGAGCGGCCTGGCCGACGAGCCCGGGATAGACATCCTCGTTGATGAAGCGCCTGCCGATGTCGTCGACGATCATGCCGCGCACCATCATCCCCGGAATCAGCGAGATCCCCACCTGTGCGGCGGACATGTGCCGCACCGCGGCGCCCACAGCCTGTGCCATCACGATGCCGCGCCCGTCGTCACCGCCGTCACTGTTGACACCGAGCCCGACCAGTTGCGGTGCGTGCTGAGCCACCATCGCGGCATTGTCGGCGAACCCGCCCGTGGTCAAGACGACGCCACGTCGAGCACGGTAGGTGTAGTACCGGCCGTACTGCTTCGCCACGACACCGACCACGCGTCCGGCTTCGGTGACGAGCCGGATCGCATTGGTGTCGGTGTGTACTGCCACCGCGGTCGCGGCGACGGCCTCGAACAGCTTCTGCATCAGCACCTTGCCACCGAAACCGTCGGAGGTGACCCGGTGCCCACGCGGCGACGGCTTCGCGAGATCAGCAAAGGGCCAAGCCTTTTCGCCCATCCACATGAGACCGTCATCAGTGGGCGGCACCCACGTGGGGGAGTCCCACAACGAGGGTTTGAACGGGACGCCGTGGTCGACGAGCCACTGGAAGTGCCGTGCGCTCTCCCGGCTGTAGAGGCCGACCTTCTCCCGGTCGGCGTCCGGTCCCAGCGCGGCCAGCAGGAACGCTTCCATATCCTGCGCGGTGTCGTCGAACCCGCAGGCCCGCTGGATCTCGGTGCCGCCGCCCAGATACATCTCGCCGCCCGACAGCGCGGACGACCCGCCGCCACCACTCAGCTTCTCCAGCACGATGACATCGGCGCCCGCGGCAAACGACTCGAGCGCCGCTGCCGCACCCGCGCACCCGTATCCCACGATCAGAACATCGGTTTCGTAGTCGACCTGCCCGACATCGCCCGCATCGACGGGTGCTACCGAAGTGTGTGTGCTCATGACAACTCCCATCCGCTGTGCTGCGCACGCTAAGGAGTTCTCGCGCACGTCGGACGGGGGAGTGTCCATCCACCGGGAGACCGCCTGCTGATTACCTGCTCGCTACGGGTAATCCTGCTTTCCGATCATTGAAGCGCGCCTTCTTCTGACGATTCCCGCACGTGTTCATGTCGCACCATTTGCGGGTGCGGCTCTGGCTGGTGTCGAAGAAGGCGGCTCGACAGGTCGGCGATGCGCACAAGGCCAATTTTCCGTCGCGCTCGTCGGCGAGGATGCTGATCGCGTCGGCGGCGATGACACCCAGCGCGTCGTCGACGCGGGAATCCGAGTTGAGTCGCCAGTGCCGATTGCCCTCGGGCGTCAGGACCGCTGACGCGCGGCCCTGAATGCTGCGGTCGTTGATGACTCGGATTGCAGAGGCCGGGGGAGTGTCGTGCATCGCGGTCGCGGTCGCGGCGAGGTGAATCGCCTCCCTCAATTCCCGTGCGAGTGCGAGCTGGGCGGTGGTGCAGGAATTCACGGCCAGGCCGCTCACCGTCAGCCAGTCGACGAGCCGCTGCGGCGTCGGGATGCGCTCCACAGCGTCGCCGGAGCGCTCCGTCAGCGTCGCCGTGAAGCTGGTCGCCAGCACAGTGCCGAGGCGGAAGTCGGGGAACTCAGCATGCATGGAACCACCTTAGCTGGTTGCGCGCTGACATATCGTCATGTTAGAACCGTCTAAGACGGTTCCCCAATCGCAGGAGGTC
>NZ_JBHWZY010001168.1:0-1716 GCF_042727815.1 Nocardia sp. NPDC060220 | reverse complement strand
CCTCCAATGTCGCCAGCCGGAACTCGACCACCGCCGCGATGAGCCCGTCGCGGGACCCGAAGTGATATTGGATCACTGAATTGTTTCGCTGACCTGCGGCAGCGGCGATATCGCGCAGCGGTACCGACCGTCCGTGCTCGGCGATCAGACGCTCCGCCGCGACGATGAGGCGTTCCCGCGCTGCTGTTGCTGCCACAGATCGAACAGTAGCCGTTCATCAACAGGATTGAGAAGTACTCATTGACAGTTAAGCGAAATCTCTTAAAGATGCAGTGTGACCGCAGCCACATGCGGCCATATCAGAGAGGAGCTTGCACCATGATCCTGGATGCCTTCCGGCTCGACGGTCGCGTTGCCATCGTCACCGGAGCGGGCCGCGGTATAGGCGCGGCCACCGCGCTCGCGCTCGCCGAAGCCGGTGCCGACGTCGCCATCGCCGCCCGCACCACCGAACAGCTCGACGAGGTCGCCGGGAAGATCCGTGCCCTGGGCCGCCGTGCCGTGACCGTGACAGCGGATCTCGCCGACCTGGCCGCGGTGAAGGCTTTCGCCGACACCGCCGCCGCCGAACTGGGCCGTATCGACATCGTGGTCAACAATGTCGGCGGCACCATGCCCAATACCTTCATGACCACCTCCCCGGAGTTCCTGGAGGAGGCTTTCCGCTTCAATGTGTCCACCGCGCACGCGCTCACCCAGGCCGCGGTACCGCACCTGCTGGAGTCCGACAACGCCTCGGTGGTCAGCATCTCCTCGATGATGGGCCGCACCGCGGGCCGTGGCTTCCTCGCCTACGGCACCGCCAAAGCCGCTCTCGCGCATTGGACCCGGCTGGCCGCCACCGATCTGTCTCCACGCATTCGCGTCAATGCCATCGCGGTGGGGTCGGTACTCACCTCCGCGTTGGATGTCGTTGCGAGTCAACCCGAGATCAAGGCCACGATGGAAGCCGCGACCCCGCTGGGTCGGCTCGGCGAGCCCTGGGAAATCGCGGCGGCCATCGTCTACCTCAGTTCACGCGCGGGCGGCTATGTCACCGGCAAGATTCTCGAGGTCGACGGCGGCATCGAAAGCCCCAATTTCGAACTCGGCCTGCCCGACCTGTGATCCACTCCCGCGCAAAGGATCTGACATGACCTACCGTGTAATCCAATGGAGCACCGGAAACGTCGGTGCGCGAGCGCTGCGTTCCATCATCGCCCGGCCCGAACTGGAGCTCGTCGGCGTGTGGGTATCGAGCTCGGCCAAAGCCGGGAAGGACGCGGGCGAGCTCGCCGGGCTGTCCGTCGACACCGGCATCACCGCCACCACCGATGCCGACGCCCTGCTGGCCCTGAAACCCGACTGCATCGTGCACACCGCTATGGCCGACGACCGGCTGATGGAATCGGTCGAGGACCTGAAACGGTTCCTGCGCGCTGGCATCAATGTGGTCTCCAGCAGCCCTGTCTTCCTGCAATACCCGTACGGCACCCTGCCCGACGAGGCGATCGCCCCGATCGTCGCGGCCGCCGAGGAGGGCGGTGCGTCCCTGTGGGTCAACGGCATCGACCCGGGCTGGGCCAACGACTGGCTGCCGCTGCTGCTCTCCAGTGGCTCCGAACGGATCGACCGCATCATCTGCTCGGAGATCATGGACTACTCCACCTATGACAATCCCAAGGTCGTCTTCGACATCATGGGATTCGGCAGTGACCTCGATGCCGTGCCCATGCT
>NZ_JBHWZY010001167.1:0-1717 GCF_042727815.1 Nocardia sp. NPDC060220 | reverse complement strand
GCTCCATCGGCTCCCGGGCCGTCACCAGGACCAGGCTGTCGGAGTGGCCCCTGCCTGCTCAGCCGGGCAGCCGGACCGGCATCAACAGGTAGATGTACTGGCTCTCCAGCGCCGCGAACGCACCCGACTCGAGCACCTTGGGCTCCTCGTCGGAGGCGGGCAGCAGCACCGCCGGACGGCTGGGCGTGGTGAACCCGAACGTGACCCGGTCGGTGTGCAGCGCGGCCAGGCCCTCGGTCAGGTAGCCGGGGTTGAACGCGATGGTGAGCGGTTCGCCGCGGAAATCGGCTTCCAGCCATTCCTCGGCCCGGCCCGCATCGTCCCCACCCGCCGACAGCAGCACGCCGTCTGTGGAGAACTCGAGCCGTACCTGGGCACCGCGTTCGGCCACCAGGGCGACACGCTTGATCGCCTCGGACAGCACGGCGACGGGCAGGGTGGCGATGGAGGTGTGCTCCTTGGGGAGCAACTGGCGGAACTTGGGGAATTCCGCGTCGAGCAGTCGGGTGGTGGTCCGCCGGCCGCCGTTGACGATGCCGAGCAGGCCGTCGGCGCCGCCACCACTGCCAAGCGACAGCTGCACGGGCGCCTCGGCGGCACCGAGGGTCTTGGCGGCCTCGGACAGCGTGCGCGCGGGAATGAGCACCGCGGTCTCGATATCGGAGCGGGTCGGGTTCCACTGCAAGTGGCGCACAGCGAGTCGGAAACGGTCGGTGGCGGCGAGCACCACGTCGTTGCCCTCGATCTCGACCCGGATGCCGGTGAGCATCGGCAGGGTGTCGTCACGGCCCGCGGCGACGGCGACCTGGCCGACCGCCTCGGCGAACACGTCGACGGTGAGTTCACCGGTCTGCTGCGGAACCTCGGGCAGTTGGGGATAGTCCTCGACCGGCATGGTCGGCAGCGAGAACTTCGCGCTGCCACAGGCGATGAGCACACGGGTGCCGTCGACGGAGACATCGACCGGCTTGTTCGACAGCGACTTGGTGATGTCGGCGAGCAGGCGGCCCGAGACCAGCACCTGGCCGGGACCGGCGACCTCGGCCGCGACGCGCATCTGCGCGGAGACCTCGTAGTCGAACCCGGAGACCGTCAGGCCGTTCTCGTCGGCCACCAGCAGCACACCGCCGAGAACAGGCACCGGAGGCCGGGACGGGAGACTGCGCGCCACCCAGGCCACCGATTCGGCGAAGTCCTCTCGGGCGACCCGAAACTTCATGCTCGCAAGCTCCATCGCCCGATTTGTCCTCTCCGAGTTTCGAATCCGTGTGCGGGTGTGTGTCAGCGGAGTTGAACTGCTGTGTCGGCCGCGCATTGAGTCTCGCACAACCGACCGACAACCAAACGGTACCCGTGCAGTGCGCGAACTCCGCATCGACCCTCCCGGTCGATTCCCGCTCGTCGAACCACTCCGTTCCTCCTTGCCTGTCTGTGAGTGAACGACCGCTCGACTCGAGCCTCCCCAACCGAGTTTCCACACACCCTGTTTTAAAAGAGTTCTCTCTAGAAGGAGAACTGAAGTAGTAGTAGGCACTGTGGAATCTGTGGATTTCGCCCGAATCCGCAGGTCAGAGCGCTTGATGGCATGGGGATGGCCTTGGGGTGACTCGAGGATGAATCAGCGGTGGCTGTGGAGGCGTGAAGTTGTCCCCATTCCATCCTCGAGTTGTCCTCGAGTTGTTCCACCGGATTCACCCAGTTGTTCACACGTCGGGTC
>NZ_JBHWZY010001166.1:0-1718 GCF_042727815.1 Nocardia sp. NPDC060220 | reverse complement strand
GTTCGACCGGAAAACCCTCACCGTCGGTCATTCTCGAGCCCAGACAAGCAGCTCGAACGAGCTCGAGTACCTGCTCCTGCTCCGACAGATCCGCGCCGTCCTTCCTGGAAACGAAAAGCACTGGACCATAGGCCGACATGGAGCGGCGCTTCGCCGATCCGAGGTTCACCGCGGCGATGGAGTACATGCCGCGTCCGGAGACGGTGATCTTCGCTGGTTGAGAATGCGGGCGCCGACGACCCTCTCCGGCCGGGGGCCGCGCCAGAAGGCTCGCCGCGATCACGCGGATCCCTGTGTTGAAGATCAACATCGTTGACAGCCGTGGGGTTACGGCGTTGACTTGATCTCACACAGCGAGGAAACCGCCATGAGTATGAGCAAGAAAATCGCGAATTCCGTCGAGGCCACCAAGGGCCGGATGAAGAAGGTGTTCGGTCGAGCCACTGGCAACCGAAGCCTGGAGGCCGAAGGTCGGGCCGAACAAATCAAGGGCAACCTGAAACAGTCCGCTGCCAAGATCAAAGACGCCTTCAAGAACTAGCTTCGCCGAACGAGAGACCTCGCAGTAGACCCCGCGCGCCGACCGTTGCGGACCGCTTCGACGGATCCACCACACGCAGGGGTTATCACCATGCCGAACAACACCGTCTCCCCATCGTCGTACGACAACTCGTCCAGTGCCGTGGCCAAGGTGGCCCAGAACAGCCTCTTCGAACGATTCGCCCGCGCGGGCTTCGTCATGAGCGGCATCGTGCACCTGTTCATCGGCTACATCGCCATCCGGCTCGCCCTCGGTGGCAGCGGCGGAACCGCCGACCAATCAGGGGCCATGGCGGAACTGGCCGCCAAGCCGGGCGGTGTCCTCGCGCTCTGGGTCGGTGTCGTTGCGTTCTCGCTGATGGCGTTGTGGCGGCTCGCCGAAGCAGTGCTCGGCAGCTCCTCCAGACCCGACTCCGACAGCAAGAAATCCGAGGCCGTCAATCGCGTCAAGGCCTTCTCCCTCTCGGTGGTCTACCTCGGTTTCGCCATCTCCGCATTCGGATTCGCCCGGGGCGCAGGCAAATCCAGTAGCGAGCAGAGTACGGGGATCACTGCTGCGATGATGCGATCGAGCGTGGGCACGATCGTTCTCGTCGCCGCCGGGTTGATCATCATCGCGATCGGCGGCTACCACGTGTACAAGGGAGCGACGCAGAGCTTCCTCGAAGACTTGCAAGGCTCCACGAGCAACCTGGTTCGCCGGTTGGGCACGGTGGGATACATCGCGAAGGGGTTGGCCGTCGCGGCCATCGGATTGCTGGTGATACTGGCGGTCGGCCGATCCGACCCCAGCGAAGCCACCGGACTCGACGGCGCGTTCAAAACTCTGGGAGCACAGCCCTTCGGAGCGGCTCTGTTGATCGCGGCCGGCCTGGGCATCATCACCTATGGCCTCTACAGTTTCGCCATGGCGCGCTACACCAAGATGTAGCTGACTCTGGGTAGCGCCAGACCGGTTCGCGCAATCACCGACTCTGTGCATCGGCGCTTTGTGGTGATGGTGAATGCCGTCCGCCCGTCCGGAAAGACCCGTCTACTGAGGATTTCGCAGCCTCGTTCCACGTCGTATGCTCGCTGACCAGCGGCAAAACGAAAAGGCAAGCCTGGGAACGACTCTGCGATCCAGCCATGGCGCGACGTTCCACAGGGTCGTTGGAGGGGGCTGAGCGCGTCATGAA
>NZ_JBHWZY010001165.1:0-1719 GCF_042727815.1 Nocardia sp. NPDC060220 | reverse complement strand
CACCTCACCCGGCTCCTGCCACGGCACGTCGGGCATCGCGTACGCCGCCGACAGATCCGGTACGGAGGCGATCACCGCGTCGGTACGCGCGGCCACCTCCTCGTACCGCCCGACGACCCCCGCCAGCGTCTCGCCCGATCTGAGCCGCAGCTGGAACTCCGAACCCCAGGCCTATCTGGGGATGACCGTCACCGGATTTCCCAACTTCTTCCTGATGTACGGACCCAACACCAATTTCGGTGGTGGCTCCATCGTCTACATCCTGGAGAGCCAGGCCCGCTACGTCGTCGACGCGGTCCGCAGCCTCACCGAACGTTCCGCCGCGTACATGGATGTGCGGCCCGAGTCCTTCGATGCCTTCAGCGCCGAAGCCCAACGGCGGCTGGCCAATTCGGTGTGGTCGACCGGTGGATGCAGCAGCTGGTACACCAACGACAAGGGCAAGGTCACCAATAACTGGCCGGGGCTCATGTCCGAGTACCGGCGTCGTACGCGCCGAGTGAACCCGAGCGACTACCGATTCGTCCCCGCCGTCACCGGCAACTGATTCACACTCCCTCGCGATAAGAAAGCGACTGAAACCAATGACGAAGAAGTCACTCGCAGGCCGGCGCATCGCCATTACCGGCGGCGCCCGCGGCATCGGCCGTTCCACCGCCGAGGAGTTCATCGCCCGCGGCGCGGCCGTGGTCATCGGCGATATCGACACCGAACTCGTGCAGAAGACCGCCGCCGAGATCGCCGAGAAGTCCGGCGGTCGCATCGTTGGCCTTCCCCTGGACGTCACTGACAGCGCGAAATTCGAGATCTTCCTCGACGCCGCCGAGAACGAGCTCGGCGGCCTCGATGCGCTGGTCAACAATGCCGGAATCATGCCGACCGGGGCGTTCCTCGACGAGAGCGAGAAGCTCAGCGACCGCCAGCTCGATATCAATGTGCGCGGGGTGATCATCGGCTCCAAGCTGGCGGGCAAGCGATTCGCCTTGCGCCACCAGGGCCACATCGTGAATATCGCGTCGGTCGCGGGCGTTTCCGCCGCACCCGGCGTCGCGGTGTATTGCGCCACCAAGCATGCGGTGATCGGGCTCGGGTCCGCGCTGCATCAAGAGCTGGCGCCGCTCGGAGTGAAGGTCACCACCGTCGCGCCCGGCTTCGTCCGCACGGAACTGATCGCGGGACTGTCGCCGAGCAAGTTCATCGAACAGATCGGTGTAGTCGACCCCGAGGATGTCGCCGACTCGATCGCCGATGCGGTATCGCGCGGCAAGGGCGGGCTGGCATTCGTGCCGAAAATCGGCGGCGTGACGATCACCGTGCTCACTATGGTTCCGGAGAATCTGCGCAATCGGATCTACACCCTGCTGGGGCTGCACGCGGTCACGCTGAACTCTGATGAGTCCGCGCGTGCCGCTTACCGGGCACGCACCGAGGGCTGAGCCGATGACTATACGAACTGCTCGCCCTATCCTCCGCTCTTGGGCAGTGTCGAACCTGTGTGAGGCGTGGTCGTGAGTGACGATCTCGAGATCCGCAGCCCGCTCGACGGGCGCGTGACCGGCACGGTGAAGATCCACGACGTGACGCACGTCGAACGGACCGTCGCGCGGCTGCGCGCCGAACAGACAGCGTGGGACCAGGCGGGTGTGCCCGAGCGGGTGCGCTGGCTGTACAAGTACCGGGATTGGTTGCTGGACAACGTCGATAGGCTCTCCTCGCTGC
>NZ_JBHWZY010001164.1:0-1720 GCF_042727815.1 Nocardia sp. NPDC060220 | reverse complement strand
GCGCTGGCGCGCTCGAGCGGGGCCCTGGAGGCCCCGATCTTCCCTCCCTACGGGTACTCCTTCGTCGCACCCTTCGGTCAGTCCAGATCGGGGCGGGCCCCTTTGGGTAGAGACATCCACGGGCTACCCGGCCCGGGCGGTCGCGGGCGGGGCCAGTCGCAACGGGCTACCCGGCCCGAGCGGTGGCAGGCAGGGCCAGTCGCAACGCGCTACCCGACCCGAGCGGTCGCGGGCGGGGCAAGTCGCAACGCGCTACCCGACCCGAGCGGTGGCAGGCGGGGCAAGTCGCAACGGGCTACCAGGTGGCGGGCGGGGACAGTCGCAACGGGGTGCCCTGTGTGGGGTGGGTCAGTTCAGGACGCGCAAGGCCTCGGTGATGGCCTGTTCGTCTGGGGTTTCGATGGCCAGGAGGACGGTGCGGGTGGCCTCGATGGCGGCGGGTTTCAGTGATTTCAGGAAGGGGAGGTCGGGGGTGGTGAGGGCGGTGGGGATGTCTTCGCCGCAGAGGGCGGCCACGGTGCCCGCGACGACGGCCAGGGCGCGGGGGCCGCTGGTGGTGCGGGCGACGAAGCCGTGGTCGGCGTGGGCGATGCCGGCCAGGAAGGCGGTGAGGTCGGGGTCGGGGATGTCGACGTCCACGGGGGCGGGGGAACTGCCGTCGGGGCGGACCAGGTCGGCCACGAGGCTGCGGCGGGCGGGTGCCGACAGGTTCAGCAGGACGGGTTCGGCGGGGGCGGAATGGTCGTCGCCGTGGTCGTCGTGCGTCATCCGTCCACCGTATCGGCTCGATTCATCGGGGTGTCCTCTTGCGCGTCGGACGTTTGTAACTTAGCTTAGGTTTACCTAATCAAACGTTCGCGGAGGTTGTCATGTCGAGCCCCACCACGATCCTCGCGCCGACCACCGCCGAGCGGGTGCGAAGTGCGTGCGCTCATGCCGAGACTGCGGTGCTCGCGCTCCCCGGTATCGACCCGGTCCCCACCACGCTGCATCACCTGCGCCGTTGCGGCGACGCGGTGATCGCGGTGCCCGGGTCCTCACTCGCGGCCGCGCTGGCCGCCACGGCCAACGAGACCTCTGCGGTCCTCGAACTCACCGATCACGCGCCGCTGCCGCTGCGCGAGCCGGTGCGGGCGCTGGTGTGGTTGCGCGGTTGGGTGCGCCAGGTACCGGAGCAGGCGCAGCGCGCGCTCGCCGTCGAAATCGCCAAGGAGTACCCGCATCCGGGCCTGCTCGATGTCGGGCACGGCGTCACGCTGCTGCGGATCGTGGTGAACTCGGCGGTACTGGCCGACACCGCAGGCGCCGAATCCGTCGACCACGCCGACCTGCGCGCCGCCACGGCCGACCCGTTCTGCGAGCTGGAAAGCGCCTGGCTGCAACACATGTCCGAGGATCACGCCGACGTGGTCGCCCAGCTGGCCCGCCACCTGCCGACTCGGCTGCGGGGCGGGCTGGTGCATCCGCTGGCCATCGACCGCTACGGGCTCACACTCCGGGTCGAGAGCAACGACGGCGACCACGATGTCCGGCTGCCCTTCCCCACCCCGGCCGACGACATCGAATCGCTGAGCCGCGCGGTGCGGGTGCTGGCCGGCTGCCCGTTTCTGAACGGTCTGCGCCGCATCTGAGCTGGGTTATTGGAGCGCTGGCGCGCTCGAGCGGGGCCCTGGAGGCCCTGCCGCGAAATGCCTGCGGATTCGGCGCCACGGGGCAACAC
>NZ_JBHWZY010001163.1:0-1722 GCF_042727815.1 Nocardia sp. NPDC060220 | reverse complement strand
TAGCGGCACTGACCGAAAGCCCCCGCTGAGTCGATTAGTCGAATATCATCTCACTGTATCATTGCCTTGGTGGCTCTCAGAAGAAGGAGGCGCAGGACTATGCGTCAAGTGTCAACGGTGACCGATCCTGTGACGGCGAGCGATGTCGACGGAGTCCTGCGGTGTCGCTACGGCACCGTCGAGGACTTCGACATCGAGCGATTCCTCGACGGGATCGGTGCCTTCGCCGGGGCGGGCGCGAATGTGATCGTGCAGCTCGCGAACCGGCCGGTGGGCTACGGCGTCGTCGAGAGCACCGTCGAGTCCGGCCGCGCCGACGTCCATCCGTGGAAGCGGTTGCGCACCACGCTGACCTACATCGCGGTGGCGATGCTCGGTACCGAGCAGGACCGGGACGAGTATCGACAGGTCGTGGGTAGCGTCCATCGACGCGTTCGTTCCGCGCCCGGCGCCGAGGTGAAGTACAACGCGTTCGACCCCGAACTGCAGAAGTGGGTCGCGGTCTGCCTGTGCTGGGGAGTCATGGATACCCACGAACGCCTCTACGGGCCACTGGACAGGGCCACCAAAGAGGTCTTCGTGCAGTACGGGGCCAGATTCGGCACCGGGTTGCAGATGAAGCCCGACATGTGGTTTGCCGACCTGGCGGCCTTCGACAGCTACTTCGAATCGGGGCTGGCGAACATGCAGATCGACGACCTGGTCGCCGAATATCTGCGCAAACTGGTCGGATTGCGCAATGTTCCGAGGCCGCGTCGGCTTGCCGATTTTCATCGTTTCGCCGTCACCGGACTGCTGCCCGAAACCATGCGCGCACAGCTCTACCTTCCGTGGACCGACGAACAGGAGCGGCGGCATCGGCTGATGTTCCGTGCCATCGGGGCCGTCTACGGACGGCTACCCGTCCGTGCGCGGATCGTGCCGTACTCGACGATGCTGCGGGACATGCGGCGGCGTCAGCGGCTCGGCCGCCCCCTGGTCTGACAGAGTCGAGGTTGCGGGCTACCGGCAGACCACATTATGTTCGGGCTCTTGTCAGCTGAGGGGAATGGGATATGGCCGAGTCGATCAGGTTGCTGGCACGTATTCGCGGACACGGCGGTGTCGAGCGCGATAACGCCGACGTTCTGAACGGCGCCTTGGCCGCGTTTCTGGACTTCGGGATCAAGCGCACCAGCATGGCGGAAGTAGCCCGCCGTGGCGGTCTGTCCCTGGCGACGCTGTATCGCCGGTTCGGTGGGAAGACCGACGTGGTCCAGGCGGTGGGGCTCTGGCAGGTGCGCCACCTGCTGGAGCAGGCCGACGCCTCGATGCGCCGGCAGGCCGACGAGGGTGCCAGCGCCGAAGACCAGATCGTCGAACTGTTCGTCGCCTTCGCCCTCGGCTTGCGGAACAACCCGTTGCTCGACCGCCTCCTCGCCACCGACGCCGCCACCGTCCTGCCCTACCTCACCACCGGTGGAGCGCCGGTGATCGAGCTCGGTCGTGACTTCCTGGCCGAGTTCATCACCCGCTTGCAGGAGGCGGGCAAGCTCCCCGCCTACGACCCGCTCCCCGTTGCCGAGTTGGTGGCGCGTACCGCGCTCTCGCTGGTGCTGACCAGGCCGACGGTCATCCCGCTCGACGACGAGGCGGCGGCGCGCCGATTCGCCCGCGATCACATCGCACCCGGGTTCCGTCCGCTGGACGTGCGCACGGCGACCCAGGAGACCGGCGCCGCGC
>NZ_JBHWZY010001162.1:0-1725 GCF_042727815.1 Nocardia sp. NPDC060220 | reverse complement strand
GGGCCGCCGCGCACAACTGACGAAGCGGCGGGCCGTGGTGTCGGCCACGGCCCGCCGATCAGCGGCCCCCTCACCCGCGGATGGCATCGCTATATCCATGCCGCGGTGAAGGTTTCATGCCGATGGTCAGGAAACCGCGGCGGCGACGAAGGGGACGGAGTCGACCAAGGACGCATTGACCGTCGCGGAGTGATCGGTCGGGTAGGTATGTAGCCTCACCGGTTGACCCGCGGCGGTCAGGGTCGCGGCATAGCGCAGCGTGTTCGGGGTGATGATGTTGGTGTCACGAAGACCCTGACCGATGAATACCGGTTTGTCGAAGCCGGTTTCAGGCAACGCGAGGTAGTTGCGGAGAAGGCCTTCCGGTAGGTCGCGGAGGGGGCGAGCCAGCAGGTCACCGATGACGACATTCGCCACGGCGAGTTCGCCGTGGAACTGACGTTGGCAGATCTGCTGGGCACGGCTGAACCAGTGCCGGCCGCTGTCGGTGAGGTAGGAGTCGATGTCGACGTCGGGGTGGCTGGTCTGCAATCCGTTGAGGATGTAGAGAATTGCCTGGGTGTTGTAGGTGCTGATCTTCATCGGCGGAAATCCGGGACCCACCGTGGCGATCAGTTCCTCGTTGTAGGCGGGCACACCGGTTCCGACCGCTCCGCGGTAGTCCAACTCCGCCCCGCCGAGTTCGGTGGCGTACCGGGCGGTGAACATCGCGGCTTCCCCACCCTGGGACTGACCGACCACGACCCATTTGTTGGATACCGTCCGGAAGTGGCGGGTCACAGCTTTGACCCCGTCGACAATGTTGGCGGCTTCGACTGCGCCGTTGAGATAGGGCTGCTGCCCTGGCGTTCCGAGCCCGGCATAGTCGGTTGCCACCACCGCATAGCCTTGGCGTAGCCACGTACCCAGGTACTCCCAGTCCCGCTGCGGCGAGCCCGGTCCGGCGACGGAGTACGCGCATCGATCAGCCAAACCGATGGTGCCGTGCGCCCAGGCGATGATCGGCCACCCGCCGGGCGGGGGCGATCCGGACGGAAAGTACACCGCAGCACTGGACGTAGCCGGCGCTCCCCCGGCCGTTGTGGTGGTGTAGATGATCCGTGCGGGATCGACCGACCCGGGCAGGGTCGCCACGTCGGAGAGCGCCTCGACGGCCTCGACGTTGCCGGTGTCCGTCGGCGCCGCCGCGACGGGCAGCGCCGGTGACGTCAGCGCGATGACGACAGCGGGAATAGTGAGCCATTTCGTGTGCATGAGAGACCTCGTATCAGTTGGACGGCAGCGCTCGGACGGCTGTGGCCACGGCGTCTGGCGCCTCGATCGGCAGGAAGTGCCCGATCTCGGGAACTTCGGTGAACCGGGCCAGCGGCGCGAGTTCTGCCAGGGCACGTCCCATCCCGATGACCGCGACGGGATCGGCGTCAGCCCACACGAACTGGACCGGCGTGGAACGCGTCTCGGCGACCAGCGCGTCGAGCCACCGTTCCTGGTGCAGATAGCGTTCCCGCACGTAGGCGTAGACGTGCGGCAACCGTTGGCCACCGTCTTGGTAGGCCAGCAGTTCGGTCATGACCTGAGCGTCCTGGCTGGTGATCCGACCCGGCCGGGACATGAGTTTCTGCAGTCCGGGCACGTAGTCAGGAAGTATCTCGGCACACAGTGCCAACGCTTCCGGCAATCGTGAGGGTGTCTCGAGCATGCGCTGGAAGTCGGTCAGTTGGGCGT
>NZ_JBHWZY010001161.1:0-1725 GCF_042727815.1 Nocardia sp. NPDC060220 | reverse complement strand
TGCAACGTCCGGACTGCCGTGCCTGATGACGCCGCACAGGTCGATGAAACCGAGGTCCCGCCTGACCTCCAGCGACACATGGGCGTCGGTCCAGACACCAAGACCTCCGCCACAACCGGACAACCAGGCTCGAAATTCCGCACATGGCACAACTCATCGAAGACTTATGTGAGCAGACCCAGCAGGATCAGTTGGGTCCGGTGCGAACCACCCACCCGGTCGAACGCTACCCGAGACGCGAGCACGTCCCCGATGCTGACACGGCTCCCCGACCACTCTTTTTAGAGGGACTTTCTACTCTATTTGCCTATCGGTAACTGTGATGAGGTTGGGCCCGTCGAACGCTCCACCCCGCCGACAGTGAGGTGTTCAGGTGATGATTGCCCCTCGAGTTGCGTGTGCCGCCCGCCCGGACATCGGCGACAGCGCAGCCGATATCGCCACCAGTGGCGCCGTGCGCTACTTCGCCGATGCGACCACTCCGTCCTATGTCCGCGGGCGGACTCGATAGCTCATCGCGCCAGATCGTTCCAGCCTGGTGCGATCTCGCCATCACCTTCCCATCCGTGCCGTGCCCGCAGACATGGCTTCGACCGAAGGCAGGACATCCGATGCACAAACAGATCTCGGACCCGGCCGGTGCGCGCCGGTTCACTCGCGCCTCGGCAGACATCGGGTTCGCCCGTCGGCGCCGGCCTCCGGCCGTCAGGACCGCTATCGGCTATGTGCGTGCCGACCTGACCGGTCCGAGCCGACCGCAGTGCGAATCACTGATCCGTACCACCGCGACCGATCTCGGCTACGAGCTCCTCGGGACTCTGATACTCACGGCGACACCGTTGGCCCGATTACAGTTCCTCGTCACCGAGCTCGCCGTCGATGTGGTGTTGTGCCCCACGTTCATCCACCTCGATGGCCAGGTGCCCGCCGACCTGCTGAACGTCACCGATGTGATCGTCATCGACCCGCCCATCACCTACTGCCGACGGGCCCCCCAGCTCCTGGACTGAGCAATTCCGGGTCAATCCCGGGGCTGCACCGTGCCGGCGCGGAAGTCATCGAGCGGGCGCCTCTGTGCTATCCGGTTCAGCGTCGAGGCGGCCGAACTCACAGAGCCTCACCTCGGTTCGTTGCCGAGCACGATCAAGGCTCTGGTCTGCTACATGACCCGTTCCGCCGGCTGAACGAGGACTGGACCGATGGGGTCCCCGCCCGGGTCACTCAGGACCACACGCATCCGGTCACGCGGCGTTCGCGGAAGCGATCGAGGCGAAGGTAACTGGCATCGCCGCCGGTCCACGCAAGGTGACGTGCTCGCGGTAGCTCGGTGGATCGCTGACCAGGCGGGGGGCGATGACCCGACGGGCGAAGCAGTTGATGGCGACGGTGGCTTCGAGCCGAGCCAGCGGGGCACCGAGGCAGAAGTGCTGGCCGAGACCGAAGGCGAGATGACGATTCGCACGGGCGGGGTCGAATCGATCGGGGTCGGCGAACACCGCCGGATCACGGTTGGCCGCGGCGAGGAGCATGACGATGAAGTCACCGGCCGCGATGGTGATATCCGGGAGCTGGATGGCCTCGCGGGCGATGCGGGGAACCAGCTGGACCGGCTGGTCGGCGGGGTGGGCCTGCGGCGCGGGCGGCGCGACGCCCAGCACCTGAGGGTGGGGGAGTCCCTGGACTTCTGGCGGGTCGAGGAGATCGAGCAGGGCCACCTGCTGCGGC
>NZ_JBHWZY010001160.1:0-1730 GCF_042727815.1 Nocardia sp. NPDC060220 | reverse complement strand
GGTGAAGGGTTACTCGGGCGGTATGCGCAGGCGCCTCGACCTGGCAGGCGCCCTCGTGGCCAACCCGCCGGTGCTGTTCCTCGACGAACCGACCACGGGTCTGGACCCGCGTGCCCGGCTCGACCTGTGGGACGTCATCGAGGAGCTGGTCGCCGGCGGCACCACCCTGCTGCTCACCACCCAGTACATGGACGAGGCCGACCGCCTCGCCGATTCGATCGCGGTGATCGACCACGGCAAGGTGATCGCCCGCGGCACCGCCGACGAACTCAAGGCCCTCGTCGGCGGCGACCGGATCGAACTCACCGTCGGCGCCGCCGACCAGCTCGCCGTCGCCCAGCAGGTGCTGAGCGGGCTCGCCGACGGCGAGATCCATCTCGAACCCGGCCTGCGCAAGCTCATCGTGCCGGTCGCCGACGGGTCACAGGACCTGGTCACCGCCATCGGCAGGCTCACCGAGCACAAGGTGGACATCAACGATGTCGCCCTGCGCAGACCCTCGCTCGACGACGTCTTCCTGACGCTCACCGGGCACGAGGCCGAAGAACTCGTCAACGGCGATCGCGAGTCGGAGACCGTGGGCGCCGCGGAAGGAAAGAACCGATGACCGTCGCACTCGACAAGGCCGAGCTGCACCCTCCCAGCCTCGGCGAACGACTGTCGATGGTGGTGAGCGACAGCATCACCATCGCCAAACGCAACGTCATCAAGATCAAGCGCGTACCCGACGTGCTGATCTTCACGACGCTGTCGCCCATCATGTTCGTGCTGCTGTTCGCCTACATCTTCGGCTCAGCGATCAGTATTCCTGGCGTCGAGGGTGGTTACCGTGAGTTCCTGATCGCGGGCATCTTCGCCCAGACGGTGGTTTTCGGTGCGACGTTCACCGGTGCAGGCCTGGCCGAGGATATGCAAAAGGGCATCATCGACCGGTTCCGGTCACTGCCGATGGCGCCTTCTGCGGTGTTGGTCGGCCGCACCGTCAGCGACGTGGTCATCAACATCGTCAGCCTGGTGGTGATGTCGCTGACAGGTCTAGTTGTCGGCTGGCGGATCCGTGGATCGTTTTTCGACGCGGTGCTTGCGTACGCCTTGATGCTGCTGTTCGCTTACGCGCTGTCCTGGATGATGGCCGTGGTCGGCCTGCTGCTTCGCGCTCCCGAGGTGTTCAACAACGCCAGCTTCATGGTGATATTTCCGCTGACATTCGTATCCAACTTGTTCGTACCGCTGGAATCCTTGCCCGCGCCGCTGAGAGTTTTCGCGGAATGGAACCCCGTATCGGCGCTGGCACAAGCTGTACGCGAATTGTTCGGTAACACCAATCCGCTGGAACCGCCATCCGAAGCGATACCGATGCAGCATCCGGTGATCACAACGCTTGCCTGGATCGTGGTGATCCTGCTCGTATTCGTGCCGTTGGCTCAGATCCAGTACCGGAAATCGGTCAGTCGCTGACATGCGAACCCAAGACCTGCTGGAACTGCCGTGACGTCGCCGAATGGCGTGTCATCACACCCCTGTGAACGAGGTTGTCCTGACTCCAGAATAAGTCGCTCCACAGGGCGATAGCGCCCAGCTTCTCCTGACTGGATCCAGTCAGGAGAAGCTGGGCGCTAGATGGCGAGATCGCCGAAAATGGGTAGTCGCCCTAGCGCATTCGGGATGCGCCGGTGTCTGTCACGAACCTCGGTTGACGCTGGGACAGTCGAGAGATCTCTTTAGTAGTG
>NZ_JBHWZY010001159.1:0-1730 GCF_042727815.1 Nocardia sp. NPDC060220 | reverse complement strand
ACTGCGCCGGTGCGGTGGTGTGTCGCACCGCGGGCACCGCCGAGCTGGGCGCCGGGGCCTCCGGCGCTGTGGATGACGATCGGGGGGCGGGGCTGACGGCCGGCTCCAGTGCCAGCGACCAGGCGAGGACGTCGAAGGGCTCACCGTCGAAGTCGAGGGTGTCCAGTGGTGTGATGGTCATCGGATCTCCATTCCTCACATCGACGATGCTCACGCGCGCTGCTCGCGCAACCGCACGGCCTCGGCGAACTTCTCGGTCATCTCCGGAGTGGCGATCACGGCGAGATCGGAGTAGCGCTGCAGCACAGTGCCGTTCGGATCACACGCCGTGACGGTCACGGTGACCTCGGTGCCGGTCGCGTTGGCACGCAGGTCGTCGACCACCAGCACGAACGAACTGTCGTCGGGCAGGGGGGCGAAGTACTCGATACGCCCGATCGACAGCGGCAGGCAGGCCGAGTTCATGAACCACACACCGAGCAACGCGCCGGCCTGGATCGCGACGTCGGCCAGCACCGGACTGTGCAGTGCCCCCGCGTAGTTGCCGGTGCCGAGGCGAGCGTCGGGGAGCTTGCCTTCCACGACGAGGCGGCGGTCGGCTCGTTCCAGGATGCGGCGCACGCCCTGCAGCAGCGGCCCGTGGAACAGGTCCGCGGCACGGTAGACGTCGAGCCCGTTCTCCGGTCCCACACCGATCGCGTAGCCCGGCCAATCGGAAACGACGGGGGCGGGCCATGTTTCAGCAGCGAGGAGGAAGGTGCCGGTGAAGTGCGACGGCGCCAGTGTCTTGCCCGGTTCGTCGCTGCGGATCCAGACCGTGACGCTCAGGCGATCGTCGACGACGATCCCCGCCTGCGCCTCGAGCCGGTAGGAGCGTTCGTCCTTGCCGTCGTAGACGATGCCCCGCAGTACCTCGAAGCCGGTGCATTCCACCACCCGCAGGCCGGGGTTGGCGCGCTCGAGCACATTGATCGCCCAGCCGAGTCCGGCGGCCGCCGGGAACACCGGGAACTTGCCGACTCGATGATCACCGATCACCGCGTCGCCGGCCAGCGGCGCGAGATCACGGTGAGTGGTGAAAGAGCTTGTCGGGGTGAGGGTCACGGCCGTGGCCAGCGGTGCCGCGGGACCGACCAGCACCGACACGTCGTCGGCGCGACCGGGGGCGAACTGTTCGGCGAACATCCGGGCTCCGGCGTCCATCCCGAGCAGCGCGACACCGCGGGCGAGGAAGACTTCGCGCAACTGCGGAGTCACCATGCCGCCGTCCCACGCACCCCAGTTGACGGTGGTGACGTGGCCGGCCAGACCCTGCCGTCGCCAGCTCACCGCCGCCCGGTTGAGGGCTTCGTTGGCGACCGCGTAGTCGGCCTGACCCGGATTGCCGTACACCCCGGCCACCGACCCGAACAGGATGAGGTGCCCGAGCGTGGCCTCGCGCAAGGCGGTGACCACGTTGTACAGCCCGTCCAGCTTGGTCGCGAGGACGAGACGGATGTCGTCGGCCGTCTTGGCGGGGAGCAGGGAATCCGCGAGGGCGCCTGCCCCGTGCACGATGCCGGTGATCCGGCCCGCGTCCGGCGCGAGTGCCCGCTCGGTGGCGTCGGCGTCGGTGATGTCGACCGCGAGGTAGCGCACCCGTGCGCCGGTCTCGGCCACCGCGTCAACAGTCGCGCGGATCTCGCGCTGTGCCAGCAGGTTTCGGGTGAGGCCGTCGACCTGCTTGGGCG
>NZ_JBHWZY010001158.1:0-1733 GCF_042727815.1 Nocardia sp. NPDC060220 | reverse complement strand
GTCGCGAAGGCCGCCTCGGCGCCGTCGAGCAGGCGGATGCGCTCCTCGAACATGGCCACGGTCGGGTTGCCGAAGCGGGAGTAGACGAAGTGCTCCACGTCGCCGGTGAACGCCGCCTCGGCGGCTTCGGCGCTCTCGTAGACGAAACCCGAGGTCAGGTACAGCGCCTCGGAGGTCTCGTCGAAGCCGGAACGGCGCAGGCCGCCACGCACGCCGAGCGTGCCGGGACCGACGCCTTCGGGCAGTGGCTTGTCGAACGAACCACCGGTGATCATGCTTTTCTCCTTATGCCTGACGCCACGGCAGGCCGACAGCGCGCCAACCGGTGCTGCCGCGCTGACCGAACGCGTCGGGACCACCTTCGAAACCGTCGAGCACGTTGTAGGACGGTGCCACGCCCGCCGCGGTCGCCAGGTTCGCCGCGTGCGCGGAACGCTGACCGGAGCGACACAGGAACACCACGGGTGCGTCGTCGGGGCGACCGGCGAGTGCCTTCTCGAGCTGCACACCGAACTCGGGATTGCGGGTGCCGGTGCCGTCGACCCACTCGATGAAGTGGGCCGGGCGTTCGATGGAACTGGTGTCGGGAATGCCGATGTGTGCCCACTCGCCTTCGGTGCGCACGTCGACCAGCACGGCGCCGGGGTGCTCGGTGAGCAGTTCCCACGCCTTCTCAGGGGTGATGTCGCCGGCGTAAGTCATGTCGATCCTCCTGCGTGAATCCGCTCTTGCCGTGCCGGAAATCCCCGAACACACGGCCAGGTCGTCACCCGGAGCACCCCACCGCGGAGGAGGGTTGCCGACCAGCGAGCCGGGGCTTGACGCTGGCACTCATGACCTTGCGATCTGAGATTGCCTCGGCACCGGTCATCGTGTCAAACGATTCAGAAGGAACACACCAGCCACGCGCTGTCGACGCGGGTCAGTTTCCAGTTGCTCGCCGCCGGGTTGCCGTTGACCACGAGCGCCGCGTCGATCTTGGCGCGGTCGCCGTTGACGGTGGCGTTCTCGAAACCCTTGCCGTCGATCGTGACAGTGGATTTCGGGCCACCGAGCTGTTCGCCGAGGCCGGATTTCTCCTCGTCGAACCCGGGGCAGGCCACACCGGTCGGCGGACGGAGGTCGCTGCGCGAGCGCGCGTCGATATAGTTGGTGACGGCGGCCGCGAGACGGTCGGCCTCTGTGACATTTTTCTCAGCGGGTGAGAGCAGTCCACCCGCCACGATGCCGATGAGCACGATGATCGCGATCACCGCGGCCGCGACGAACGGGACGATGGAACGCTTGTCGGTCTGATCCACCACTACGGGCTGGTCATCCGAGCCTGTTTGCTCCTCGTTCATGCTGTAATCCTGACAGACCCGCGCGGGCAGCTACACCGCGCGCCGGGTGGCTGCAACGCCGCAGCTAGAATCGCCTTGATTGCGGTCGGCTGCCGACGTCGATGGCAGCTGCCAGTAAGCGGATGTCCGACTTAGCCTAAGCTAAGTTGACGCCGTCAAATCAGTTCTCGACCAAAGGGTGCGCGTAGAAATGACCGAACAGACTGCAGCGACTCGCCCACTTCGCATTGCGATCGTGGGTGCGGGACCGGCCGGTATCTACGCCGCCGACGCGTTGATGAAGTCCGATGCCGACGTGAGCATCGACCTCTACGAGCGTATGCCCGCGCCCTTCGGCCTGATCCGCTACGGCGTCGCCCCTGACCACCCGCGCATCAAGGGCATCATCAC
>NZ_JBHWZY010001157.1:0-1734 GCF_042727815.1 Nocardia sp. NPDC060220 | reverse complement strand
GGGCTACCTGGTGGCCACCGAGGGGCGAACGATCGACACGGCCGCGATCCGCGACCAGATCTCGGGCGCACTGCCCGGCCACATGGTGCCCGCTGTGCTCATGGTGCTCGACGAGATGCCGGTCTCCTCGACGGGCAAGGTGAATCGAAGCGCGCTGCCCGAACCCGGTGCCGAGGTGCCGGATTCGGCGGTGGCCGCCGCGGCGAGCGAGCTGGAGGTGACCATCGCGGGGATCTTCACCGAGGTGCTCGGTGTGGCCTCGGTGGGTGCGGACGAGTCGTTCTTCGCGCGGGGCGGTGACTCGATCATGTCGATCCAACTGGCGTCGCGGTTGAAGACCGCAGGCGTGGTCGTGACGGCACGGGACATCTTCGAGCACCGCACCGTTCGTGGGCTGGCCGCCGTGGCCGGGGGTGCCGGACGGGTGGGTCTCGAGGAGCTGCCCGGCGGTGGTATCGGCGAGGTGACGCGGACACCGATCGTGTCCTGGTATCTCGACCGTCCCGCCGACGACCGGTTCGCGCAGTCGCTGCTGGTCGAGCTGCCCGGCGACGCGCGCCCGGCCGACGTGATCGCCACCGTCCGAGCCGTTCTGGATCGGCACGACATGCTGCGTGCACGCCTGAGTGCGGCGCACCTCGAAGCGTTGACGCCCGGCGAGATCGATGCCGAGCAGTTGGTGTCGGTGCGTACGTTCGGTGCCGATAATGCCCCTGGCACTGCGGGTTTCACGTCGTTGGTGGAGGGTGCCCTCGAAGACGCTTCGGCCGCGCTGAACCCGGTGGATGCCGTCATGATGCAGATCGTCTGCCTGCTGCCCGAGCCCGGCGTGGCGTCGCGCGGGCGCGCGCTGATCGTGATCCACCACCTGGTGGTCGACGGTGTCTCCTGGCGCATCCTGCTCCCCGACTTCGTCTCCGCGTGGCAGCAGGTGGGTGCGGGGCGAGCGGTCGAACTGCCCGAGGTCGGCACATCTATGCGCCGGTGGGCCGAGGTCGTCTCCGCTGCCGCCGGCGGCCGTGCCGACGAGCTGGCGCTGTGGCAACGGATGGGGTCGCGACCTGAACCGCTGCTCGGGCGCGCACCTCTCGACCCGGCGCTCGACGTGCATGCCACGGTCGAGCGGCTGACGCTGGCGCTGCCTGTCGAGCTGACCACCGCTCTGACGGACGCGGTGCCCCGCGCCGCGCATGCCACCACCGACGATGCTCTGCTGGCGGGCCTCGTTCTCGCACTGGGACGTTGGCGTCCCCGGCGCGGTGTCGACCACTCCGGTGCGCGCATCCTGCTCGAGAGCCATGGGCGCGAAGAACAACTCGCCCCGGGCGCCGACCTGTCGCGCACCGTCGGCTGGTTCACCAGCGCCTACCCGGTGGACCTCGACATCGACGGCACCGATCCACGTGCCGCGGTGAAGGCGGTCAAGGAACAGCTGCGAGCCGTGCCCGACAAGGGAATCGGCTACGGCATGCTGCGATACCTGAACCCGGCGACCGCCGATCGGTTGGCCTCGCTGCCCGCGCCACAGATCAGTTTCAACAACCTCGGCCGGGCGGGCGTCGACATCTCGGCACTGTCCGGGCTCGCCTGGATTCCCGCCGACGAGGAATTCGACCACCAGGGCTCGTTCGATCCGGACATGCCCGCGTCCGCCGCGCTGACCCTCGACATCAGCATCGTCGATACCCCCGTCGGGCCGACCCTCGCCGTGCAGATCGGTTATGCCGCGAGGCT
>NZ_JBHWZY010001156.1:0-1736 GCF_042727815.1 Nocardia sp. NPDC060220 | reverse complement strand
ATCCTCGAGCCGGGCGCCGACCTTCGCCCGTGACGTCGGTTTAACGTCGAGGCAACAACGGCTTCCTAGGGTCGGTCCCACGACGTTCATGGCTGCAACGGACGACGTGCTCCGCTGAATCCGGCGAGCGAACCAGCCGCATCCCGAAAGAGGTGCGCGCATGGATTCTGTCGCGTCCGTAGTCATTACCGATGTCACCGTCTATACCGAGCGGGGCTGGGCGCCCGGCGAAGTCGTGATCGAAGACGGCGTGGTCATCGCCGTGGGGGCCACCCCCGAACACGCGGAGCTGCCCCGTTTCGACGGTGGTGGCGGTTATCTGCTGCCGGGCTTCGTCAATACCCACACCCACCTTCAGCAGGCGGTTCTGCGCGGGGTCGGCGAGGGCCTGCCGCTGCTGGAATGGCTGCGTTGCGTCGGCGAACGCACCGTGGCCGCCACCCCGGAACAGACCTATCTCTCGGCGCTGGCAGGTGGCCTCGAGCTGCTGCGTAGCGGCATCACTACGGTCGTCGAACACATGTGGCCGAGCCCGTCCGACGAGATCCACCAGGCGATGATCCGCGCGCTGCGAGAGCTCGGAATCCGTGTGGTCCTCGGTCGCGGCATCGCCGACCGCGCCGACATCACCCGCAAATGGGGCCTCGATCCGCGGCTCCTGCAGCCGCTCGACGAGGCTCTCGCCCACGTCGACGAGCTCGACAAGCAACTCGTCGGTACCCGCATCACGACGGCGCTCGCCGTCCCCAATCCGCGTTGCCTGACCCCCGACGGCATGGCGGCCGCCCGCGAGTACGCCCGAGCCGCCGGCAAAACCGTGTCGATACATGTACTCGAGACCATTACCGACGACGACATGTGCCGATTGCATGCGGGTGTCTCGGCCGTCGACTACCTCGACGCGAGCGGTTTCCTCTGGGACCGCACCTTGGCCGTGCACTGCGTCAACCTCGACGAGCACGGCCGCGAGGTCTTCGCCGAACGCGGTGTCGCCGTCTCGTACAACCCGGTTTCCAACATGCGCCTCGGCAGCGGCGTCGCCCCGGTTCCGGAGATGCTCGCGGCAGGCATCGACGTCACCCTCGGTGTCGACGGCGCCGCGAGCAACGACACTCAGGACATGCTGCTGGCCCTGCGCATCGGCGCATACCTGCAGCGTGCGGCCCATAAGCAGGCCGACCTGCTCGGTTTCGACGAGATGCTGCGGATGGCGACCGGGGCCGCGGGCCGGGTGCTCGGCCGCCCTTCGCGCACCGGCATCGCCGTGGGCGACCGCGCCGATCTCACCCTGGTTCGCTTCGACCGCGACTTCGCCTGCCTGCCGGTTCTCGACCCCGGTGCAACCCTGCTCACCGCCGCGTCGCCGCGCGTGATCGACACCGTGTGGGTCGACGGCGAGGCCGTGATCCGCGACGGCCGCAGCACCCGCGTCGATCATCAGGATCTCGCGCGACGTCTGATCCGCATGCGATGACTGTTAATCCATCGGAAACGAACGACACATTGCATGTAATTCAGCTAGATCAAACTGAATCCATCCCAAGGTTGCACGCAAAACCGATATACCGCAGGAGAAGGTGATCACGGTGACGCTCTACGACACGGTGAACGACGCCGACGCGAGGACGCTGTTGTCCGGCATGGAGGTTTCCGGGCGATGGTGTGGGTTTTGCCGGTGCCGGGTCCACCGGCGACGACGGTGGTCCAGTGGGTCGCGGCGAGGGCAGCGGCCAGAC
>NZ_JBHWZY010001155.1:0-1736 GCF_042727815.1 Nocardia sp. NPDC060220 | reverse complement strand
GGGGCAGGGTGCCCCGGCGCCATTCGGCGGCCCGAAGCCCGGCCGGGTCGGCGCCGGTGAGGCGCGCCGTCAGCATGCGTTCGCCGAGGTCCCATTTGGCCAGGCCGTCGAGTTCGATCGGGAGCTGATCGGCGATGTCCTCGGATTCCTCGGGTACCCGCAGGCCGAGCCGCTGCCACAGGAACGCGCGCACCGGGTGTTCGGCGAACGAGATCAGTTCCGCCAGTGCGACATCCGCGACGGCAGCAGGTGGCAGCGCCGCCGTGAGCAGCGGTGGACGCGGCCGGGACGGGCGCGCGGCGGCGCGGGCACCGGCCAAGGCGACGGTGTCGAAGCTGCGCGGCTTCCCGGGGGCGAAATTGCGCCGGTCGAAAGCCTGCAGGGGATGGCGAAGGTGGACGGCGTCCATGGCCGCCGGACCCACATGGGTGGCGAGCACGTCGAGCAGTTCGGCGACGGGGACAGCGGGCGGACGGGCGGCACCGGTGACCGGGTCCGCACCGGTGTGCAGAAGCAGCAGCCTGTCCCCCGCGGCCATGATGGCGTCGAGGAGGAGTTGCCGGTCTTCGCTGCGCGCATCGCGTTCGCCGACCAGCGGGTTCCGGGCCAGCAGATCGTCACCGTCGACGCTGCCGGGACGCGGGAAGACATCGTCGTCGAGGCCGAGCAGTACCACCACACGGTGGGGCACCGACCGCATCGGCACGAGCGTGCACACGGTAAGTTCGCCGGTACGGAAGTTCGCGCGGCCGGGGCCGCCCGCCAGGCGGCTGGTCAGCAGGACCGCCACGTCGGCGAGGCGCAGCGGGGTGTCGCCCGCGTGTTCGGTGGCGGCCACGATCTCACGGCGCGCTTCGGTGCGGATCCAGGCGTGCGCGGTGGGCACGTCGGTGAGCAGCTCGACCGCGCGCAGCAGCACCGCGGTCCATTCGGCGGCGGGGCGCGGGCCGCGCAGGTCGCGCAGGCACACCGCGAGACGGTCGATGAACTCGGCGAAGCGGCCGGCGAGGTCGACGTCGTTGGAGTCGACATCATCGAGCGGCAACGCCAGATCGAGCCAGTCGTCGCCGGATTCGTCGGCGGTGACACCGAGCAGGATGCGGTCCACCGCGGCGTTGAGGGTGTTCTGGGCGAAATCGGCGAGCCCGAACGCCTCGCGTTGACGCTGCCCGATCCCCCATCGCGCGCCTGATTCGGCCGCCCACTCGCGCAGCCGTTCGATGTCGTCGTCGTCGAAACCGCAACGGCGGCGGACGGTTTCGCTCGCCGCCAGGTCGAGCACCTGCGTCACCGTGACGCGTCCGTCGGCCAGCTCGAGCAGTTCGATCACCACCGCCAGCATCGGGTTGGTCACCGCCCGCCCGCGATCGGCGAGCCGCACCCGCAACTGATGCGCCGGGTGTTCACCGTCGACCGGCAGATCCACTCCGGACCCGCGCTGGCCGAACGCCGCCCGCACCAGGGGCGCGAACGCCTCCACATCCGGGCACATGATCAGCACGTCACGCGGCTCGAGCGCCGGATCCGCCGCGAATGTGCTCAGCAGCAGATCCCGCAGCACTTCCACCTGCCGCGCCGGGCCGTGGCACGCGTGGATCTCGACGCTGCCGTCCGGCACCGCGCCGATCCCGGGGACGCGGTCCGCGCGAACAGCGGTCTGCACGGCACCGAGCAGGGTGGGCGCGGCCATCTCGCCGGCGAGGTGGATATCGCTGTCCAGCACCGGGTTCAGGCGC
>NZ_JBHWZY010001154.1:0-1745 GCF_042727815.1 Nocardia sp. NPDC060220 | reverse complement strand
TCTCGGGTCCGTAGAGCAGATGGACCGCGGTCGCGTCGCGGACCGCTTTGGTGGCGATCCGTCGGTCACGCAGCAGGGTGGTCGCGAGCAGAGCGAGCACGAGCAGCACTGCGCCGTCGATGACCGCCGGTTCGAGCTCGATCTGATTCGACAGTGGATCCATCACGGCGATCGCGCCGATGATCACCGCGATGGTCAGCGCCAGCGCGCCATCGACGTTGGTACGCAACCAGTTCAGCAGTCGCGACATCCCGCCCCCTCCCAGTTCGGTGATTCCAGGATAGGCCGCGCGACCGGGTCGGCGGGTCGGGAAGTCGAGAAGTCAGGCGATGAGCAGCAGCGCGGTGACCGCGGCGGCCGTCGCGACCACGGCCAGTGCGAATCCGGTGCAGACGAACCGGAGCATCGGAACGCGCACCTCGTGGGTGCGGCAGAACTCCAGTCCGATCAGCGTTGCCAGCGATGCCCACGGCGTGACGACCGGCCCGACGTTCGTGCCGATGAGCAGCGCGAGCAGCTGTGTCCCGTTCTCCACCGGGATCACGGATTCCCCGGCGGTGTAGGCAGGCAGATTGTTGGCCACGTTGGACAGGCCCGCCCCCGCGGCCGCCGCGCGGAACGCCCCGGCGACACCGTCGTCGACGCCGATCAGGCCGTGCATGATGTCGTTGAGTCCCCATCGGCTCAATGTCGGCACCACCAGGAACAATCCGACGACGAAGATCAGCAACTGGAACGGGATCAGCGACCATCGCAGCGCTGCGGGCCGCAGAATCGCGAAGGCGACGACCGCGATCGCGGCGGCCACCACCGCGGCGAGACCGATCTGATCACCGACCACCGGAATCGCGAGGATGAACAGCAAGCACGCACCGGCGGTCGCGTAAAGCAATGTCCGCGCACGCATTCCCTCGGTGCGGATGGGCTCCGGCGGCACGTAGCGGTCGGCGTCGCGACGATCACGACGCCAGTACCACTGCCACAGGAACAGCATCGTCACCGTGATCGAGGCGAGCTGGGGCGCCCACATGCTCGCCGCGAATTCGGTGGAGCTCTTGGCGATCCGATCCGCCGCCAGCAGATTCGTCAGATTGGAGACGGGCAACAGCAGGCTGGCGGTGTTGGCCAGCCACAGCGTGGTGATCGCCAGCGGCAGCGGCGGGATGCGTGTCGGTCCCGCGAGCGCGAGCATGACCGGGGTCAGCAGCACGGCGGTGGTGTCGAGGTTCAGCAGAATCGTCGTCGCCGAGGCGAACGTCACGCACAGTGCGAACAGGGCGAGGTAGTTTCCGCGTCCGACGATCGCGATCCGATGCGCGATGACATCGAAAACCTTGGCTTCCCTGGTGAGTTCGGCCAGCACGATCACGCTGGCGAGGAACAGCAGCAACGGCCCGACGCGACGCAGGTTCGCCGCCGCCTCGGCGCGGGGCAGCAGTCCGGTCGCGACGAAGGTCAACCCGACGAGCAGCAGGCCGACGCGAATCCGATCCAGCACCGACAGCCGTGGTCGTGGTAGCCGTGCCAACCACTGCGGTGGCGTGACGCGGCGGTGCGGGTCGACCTTTTCGGACACCGATCCATGATCGCATTGCGGCTTACCGGACGCGTGCTCGTCCCGCCAAGAGTCTGCCGCGGTGATCATTCGGGCGCATACTCGACGGTGTGACGGACCTGGGGTGGGCACGTGAATTCTTCTTCATCAGCTATTCGCCGGCTGACGAACGCTGGGCCACCTGGGTGGC
>NZ_JBHWZY010001153.1:0-1747 GCF_042727815.1 Nocardia sp. NPDC060220 | reverse complement strand
GTGCACCCTGGGCCCGGCCACTGCTACCCAGGATCGTATTCGTGAGCTCGTCGAAAGCGGCATGGATGTGGCCCGGCTGAACTTCAGCCACGGCGACCACGCCGACCACGCCGACAACTACAAGATGGTCCGCGCGGCCTCGGACGAGACCGGCCGCGCGGTCGGCATCCTCGCCGACCTCCAGGGCCCCAAGATTCGCCTCGGCCGGTTCGCCGACGGCAAGACCGTGTGGGCCAACGGCGAGCAGGTGCGGATCACCGTCGACGAGGTCGACGGCACCCACGACCGCGTCTCGACCACCTACAAGGAGCTCGCGCAGGACGCCAAGGCCGGTGACCGGCTGCTGGTCGACGACGGCAAGGTCGGCCTCACGGTGGAATCGGTCGAGGGCAACGACGTCGTCTGCCGGGTCACCGAGGGCGGCCCGGTGAGCAACAACAAGGGCCTGTCGCTGCCCGGCATGAACGTGTCGGTGCCCGCTCTGTCCGAGAAGGACGTCGCCGACCTCGAATTCGCCCTGGAGCTGGGCGTCGACTTCATCGCGCTGTCGTTCGTGCGGTCGCCGTCCGACATCGAACTCGTGCACGACATCATGGACCGCGTCGGCCGCCGGGTTCCGGTGATCGCCAAGCTGGAGAAGCCCGAGGCGATCGACAACCTCGAGGCGATCGTGCTGGCCTTCGACGCGGTGATGGTCGCCCGTGGCGACCTCGGCGTCGAGCTGCCCCTGGAGCAGGTGCCGCTGGTGCAGAAGCGCGCGATCCAGATGGCGCGGGAGAACGCCAAGCCGGTCATCGTCGCCACCCAGATGCTCGAATCGATGATCGAGAACTCCCGGCCCACCCGAGCGGAAGCCTCCGACGTCGCCAACGCGGTGCTCGACGGCGCCGACGCGGTGATGCTGTCGGGGGAGACCTCGGTCGGAGCGTGGCCGATCGACGCGGTGCGCACCATGGCCCGCATCGTGACCGCGGTCGAGTCCGAGACGTCGCGGGTGCCACCCCTGACCCACGTGCCGCGCACCAAGCGCGGCGTGATCTCCTACGCCGCCCGTGACATCGGTGAGCGGCTCAACGCCAAGGCGCTCGTGGCGTTCACCCAGTCCGGTGACACCGTGCGTCGGCTGGCCCGCCTGCACACCCCGCTGCCGCTGCTGGCGTTCACCCCGATGCCGGAGGTCCGCAGCCAGCTCACGCTGACCTGGGGCACCGAAACGTTCATCGTGCCCATGGTGGACACCACCGACGCGATGATCCACCAGGTGGATCAGGCGCTATTGTCGCTGGAGCGTTATCGCAAGGGTGACCTGGTGGTCATCGTTGCCGGTTCCCCTCCGGGTACCGTCGGTTCCACCAACCTGATCCACGTGCACCGCATCGGCGAAGAGGACCACTAGTAGTGAGCATTTCGATCGGCATCGAGACCACACAGGGCGAGCCGACACCCGATCTGCGGGTGTTGCTCGACCTGCTCGACCTCGAGTCGATCGGCGAGGACACCTTCTTGGGCAACCACCCCGAGAAGGTGTGGAGCCGCACCTTCGGCGGGCAGCTGGTGTCGCAGGCGATCATCGCCGCCGGACGCACGGCGGGGGATCGGCCGCTGCACGCGATCAACGCGCATTTCGTGCGCGGCGGCGATGTGAAGAAGCCGATCGAATACCACGTGCAGCGCCACCGCGACGGCCGCGCGCTCGCCAACCGGACGGTGACCGCCAGCCAGGACGGCCAGGAGCTGTTCGTCATGC
>NZ_JBHWZY010001152.1:0-1749 GCF_042727815.1 Nocardia sp. NPDC060220 | reverse complement strand
GTGTGGAACAGGGCAGGGCCCACCACCCCGATCACCGACTGGTCGACGACGAAGCCGCCCACATAGACCCCCACCTGCGCGCCGGCCGAGCGCCCCGCGATCCCGGCATCGTCGAGGGCCTCCCAGGTCACCTCGAGCATCAACCGTTGCTGCGGGTCGAGCACCGTGGCCTCGCGCGGTGAGATCCCGAAGAAGTCGGGATCGAACTCCCACGGATCGTTGGTCATGAAGGCGCCGTGTTTGGTGTAGCTGCGCCCCGGGGTTCGCGGTTCGGGGTCGTAGTAGCGGCGCCAATCCCAGCGATCGGCGGGCATCTCCACGACGCCGTCGCGCTTGTCGACGATAAAGTCCCAGAACGATTCCGGGGAATCGATTCCGCCCGCGAACCGACATCCGATTCCGACAATGGCAATATCCGACACGAAATTTCCTCCGGCTCGACCGGCCTGTGGCATGTGACCGTTGGTGTCAACGTAGAAGCCCACCCCCGCGGCGATCGTGGCGATTACCGACCTCTGGAATTTCGGACGGGTAATCGCGCGGTCTCCTGTGATCGGGCCCAGAGCGCGAAGTCATGGCTCACAACAGCATTCCGAGAATCGTTGTGACCGGCCGCAACATTGCGCGGTAGCGACCGAAAAGGCAGGCGACTCCTGACAAGTTCGACCACATCGCGAGCAGTTGGGAGGCGAATGTGTTCGCCGAGTTGACACAATGGGCAGACACCGTCGTGCGGCGGCGATATCTGGTGATCTTGATAATGGTGACCGGATTACTGGCACTGGGCACCTACGGGCTCGGACTCGGCGCGGATCTCAGTGCGAAGGGCTTCGACGATCCGTCTTCGGAATCGGTGCGCGCGGCGCACGTGCGCGACAACGCGTTCGGCCGTGATCACAGCAGCGACGTGATCCTGCTGGTGCGGGCGCCCGAAGGCACCACCATCGACGATCCGGCTTTCGCCGCGACGGTCGTGGCGGGCCTGAACACTCTGCCGCAGCGGTTCCCGAACGAGATCGACCGCGTCAACGGCGCGTATTGGCCGACCGATACCGGCGTGGCGATTCCCGAGGTCTTCGGGTCCCCCGACCGTGACTACGCGTTCGCCTCGGTCGCGGTCAGCGGCCTCGACCCCACCGAACAGGGCCGCAATTACCGCAAGATCGCCGAGGAGTTCGTGATCCCCGGAGTCGAGGTCGAGCTCGCCGGCGGACAACCGGTCGCACTCGCGTTGAACGACACCATGGTTCAGGATCAGCGCCGGGTGGAGTTGTTCGCCGTCCCCGCGGTCGCGATCCTGCTGTTCTTCCTGTTCGGCGGTGTCGTCGCCGCGGCGCTGCCGCTGATCGTCGGCGGACTCACCATGCTCGGCGCGTGGGGACTGCTGCGCTGCCTCACCGCGGTCACCGAGGTGAACTCCTTCGTCTCCCCGGTCGTTTCGATGATCGGGCTCGGCCTGGCGATCGACTACGGACTGTTCGTGCTCAGCCGGTTCCGCGAGGAACTCGCCGATGGACGCACCGTCGACGACGCGGTCCGGCGCTCGGTGACCACGGCGGGACGCACCGTGCTGTTCTCGGCCCTGATCGTGGTGGTCGCGGCAGCCGGGATTCTGGTGTTCCCGCAGGGCCGGGCAGCCGGAGGTGGTGCCGGCCGCGGAGGGGTTCCGCTGCGGCGGCTGGACGGCGGTCGCGCTCAACAGCGGTGTGCTCGAACTGAGCGAGGCCGACGAGCAGGACGGGACGGGAG
>NZ_JBHWZY010001151.1:0-1753 GCF_042727815.1 Nocardia sp. NPDC060220 | reverse complement strand
GGCCGATGGTCGTCACTGCCGCGGTAGCCATGCCACACTGCGAATATGGGTCGACACCCGAAGCAGCCAAATCATCAGCTATCGGGACTCCTCGCCGAGATCCGAGTAAGCCGGAAAGGATTTGCGCGCCGAATTGTCGAGCGTGGCAAATCAATTGGCATCGAGCTCCGCTACGATCACACATCGGTCGGTCGATGGCTGACCGGTGAGCAACCGACACAGCCGGGGCCAAATCTGATCGCAGACGTCCTCACCGAATTGTGTGGTCGTCGTGTGATGCCAGCCGATTGCGGTATGTCCGGTGCGGAGTCGCCTGACTTGGGATTGGAATTCTCGTTGAGCCTCGTGGAGGCGACCGCCTCGGCGACCGCGTTGTGGAGGAGTGATGTGGAGCGTCGCCGGTTCTTGGAGGGCACTGCCTACGCCGTCGCGGTCTACCCGGCCGCAAGCATGCGGTGGCTGACCCTGCCGGGCTCTGAACACCCCGTCTCATCGAGCGGTCTGCGCCGCGTCGGGGTTGCTGATATCGACGCGGTGCGAACGATGACCAAGGCGTTCGGTGATCTCGACAATCAGGTTGGTGGTGGCAAGGTGCGCTCCACGGTTGTGCATTACCTGCACACCTCGGTGACTCCGCTTCTGCGTGGCAGCTATACCGAACAGATCGGGCGGCGGCTGTTCGCTGTAGCGGCCGAGCTGACGAAGCTGGCGGGCTGGGCCGCCTACGACCTAGAAGAACATGGCCTCGCGCAAAGGTATTTGATCCAGTCGCTGCGAATGGCACGTGCAGCGGGAGATTCCGCGCTGAGCGCGGAGATTCTTGCCGCGATGAGTCATCAGGCAACCTACGTCGGACGCCCCGGTGACGCGATCGATCTCGCTCGGGCGGCGCGGATCGCGGCCCGCTCTGCGGGCCTGCCGACGTTGGAGGCGGGTTGCCACATGGTTGAAGCGCATGGGCATGCCGCACGGTCCGACGAGCGGTCCTGCGGTGCATCGCTCAACGAAGCGGAGCGCGCGTTCGATCGGGGCGAGGCGAACCGCCCCAACTGGCTGACCTACCTCGACTCGGCGTATATGTCGGCCAAAGCCGGTCAATGCTTCCAGGAGCTCGGCGAGCATGATCGTGCGGCGAAACTGGCGCGCGTATCGCTGGACATGAGCGAGGGGTACCAGCGTGGGCGTGTGTTCAACTTGTGCTTACTCGCGTCGAGCCTCGCGGTGGAAGACCCGCGCGAAGCAGTCCGGGTCGGTTCACAGGCACTCGAATTGTCCGGAGGCGTGGAGTCCCGCCGAACCCACGCCTACCTGCGCGATGTGCGCGCACGACTCGCCTTCTACGAGGAAATGCCAGAAGTGGCGGACTTCCGTCAACGGGTAATCGCGGCTAAGGCAGTGTGAGCGCCCGATACACACCGACTACAGTTGCCGCTCCGATGATTTCGCCACGGTCGATCATCTGCACAGCCTCATCAAGGGGCACCCACCGGATTGCCTCGGCTTCATTGATGTCCGGGCGGGTGTCCGTGAGGTCGGCACCGCGAGCAAGATACACCTCCTGCGGCTGGTCAAGAGTGCCGATCGCGGGTTGGTAGGTCACCAGGTGTTGCATGGTGCGCGGACGCCACCCGGTTTCTTCCTCGACTTCGCGGGACGCCGCCGCAGCCACGTCTTCGGCGTGGTCGACATACCCGCCAGGCAGCTCCCAAACCCACTGGTCGATGATCCACCGGTGCCGGTACATCAGCAGTAC
>NZ_JBHWZY010001150.1:0-1754 GCF_042727815.1 Nocardia sp. NPDC060220 | reverse complement strand
ATCCCAGGTGCGGACCGAACACCGACGACCATGCGTGCCTCCCAGCGATCGAGCGCCGCCCGCTGCCGCGCTCTCTGTGCACATGCCATTCTTGGGTCCAGTCAGCGGCGTTGAAATAGGCGAGGAAACCGAGTTGACTGTGCATATGCACACCAGCGAGCCGGTGCCCGCGCTGGCGCTGGGACCGCACCGGCGCAAGATCGCGGCGCGCATCGCCGCGATGATCGCGGAGCTCGATCCGGCACTCAACGAGATGGCCGCGGACCTGACGCGGCTGTACCGCGACAACATCCCCGTCTACGACCAGGTCGACGCGGCCTCGATCGAGACCAACACCCGTGCCGTGTTGCGCATCGTCGTGGCGCAACTGGGCGACGAAGGAGCCGCGCACGCGGGGTTCGACGAGCTCACCACACTGGCGAGAACCTGGGCAGACCAGCAGATCCCCCTGGATCTGGTGGCGCACAGCCTGCAGATCGGCGCGCGCCGGATCTTCGAGCTGATCCGTCGCCGCGCCGCCACGCACGGGGTGCCTGCCGCCGAGATCGACGAGATGCAAGACCTCACCTGGGAATGGGCGACCGCGTCCGCCACCGCCGTGCACCGGGTGCTGCGGGAGCGGGCAGTGGCCGGGGCCGCGCGCCGCGCCGACTTTCTGCGCAGCCTTGTCGACGGCACGGTAGCGCCCGCTGTGCTGCGCGCTGAGGCGCGCGATCACCGGCTCGATCCCGAGCATCGGTACCGGATCGCCTGCGCCGCGTGGAACGGTACCGCCGCGGCGACGGACCTGCTCGCCGCGTTGCGAGCGCGGGGTTCGACGGCGAAGCTCCCGGTCGTCGACACGGTCGTGGATCAGCATCTGGTCGCCCTGCTGCCGCGGACTCCGGACGCGTTGCCGGAGGGCAGCGTGGTCGCGGTCGGCTCCGCGGTATTGCTCGGTGATGCCACGGCGTCGTACCGGCAAGCGCGGCGCGCGTTCGATCTCGCGGTGCGGCACGGCAGGAGCGGCCTGGTCGATCTCGGATCGCTGGGCCCGCTGCCGCTGCTCGGGGAGGCCGAGGGCGCCGCGCGACTGCTCGCGGACAAGCATCTCGCGCCGCTGCGACGCCATGCTGGGGCCGAGGAGATACTCGGCACGGTCGAGACCTACCTCGACTGCGATCAACGCGTCGACGACACGGCGGCCAGGCTGTACCTGCACCGCAATACCGTCCGCAATCGGCTCACGCGCTTCGCCGACCTCACCGGCCTCGATCTGGGCCGGACCGACGACCTCATCGTCGCCTGGTGGCTCCTGCACCGCGATCCGGACTCGCCTCCGCCGTCGCGCTGACCGGCGATGCGTTCGGGATCGCGCCGAGGTGCCGCGGTAGCCACCTGACGGCAGCGGTAGCCACCGGTGAACAGCACAACTGCTGGGCCGACGCTGTCAGGTGCCGGTGTGGAACGCCCGCCGGTGTCTGTCCGGCGAGTCGAGCGGGTGACGTCAGCTCACCCGGGCGTCGTGCGTCAGCACACCACCGGTGCTGACGGGGGCGGCGAGTGATCCGGCGAGCATGTCGATGATCTCTGCCCACACCTGTGTATCCGTGGCCCGTGCATCCCCTGCTTCGGCCGCTCGTTCGTGATCGGCCAGGAGCGCGAAAAGCATGGTGGTCAGATCGCGTTCCTTTCCTCGATGGTGCTGGAAAGTCTCGCGACGCTGAGTGTCGCGTTGATCGCGGTCGCGATCGGGCTGCGGTTGGTGTTCGGCG
>NZ_JBHWZY010001149.1:0-1758 GCF_042727815.1 Nocardia sp. NPDC060220 | reverse complement strand
GGCAGGGTGAAACCGATTCCGCTGGTCGCGATATCGGTGACGGTATCGAGGCTCATCGTGGCGCTCCTGCCAGATCGGCGGTGTCCACGGACGGCACCGGTTGTGGTGCGGGTTCGGTCTTGCGTCTGCGAGAGGTCCAGATGGCGGCGCCCGCGATGAACACGATCATCAGCGACTCCACGACCGCGATGGTCGACGCGGGCACATTCGCGGCCAGCTGCAGGTTGATCCCGCCGGAGACGAGGAACCCGAGCAGCAGCGACACCGCGACCACGGCGGCCAGTGAGCCACGTGCCAGCAAGCCGACGACCAGACCGGAGAATCCGTATCCGGAGGAGAACCCTTCGGCGAGGACGAACGGCGCCGTCGCCACCAGCAGCCCGCCCGCGACGCCGGAGAACGCGCCCGCCGCCGAGAGGCTCAGGAAACGCAGCCGACGCACCGGCAGCCCGAGCCGCGCGGCTGCGTCGGGATTGAGCCCGACCGCCCGCAATCGGGTACCGAGTGCGGTGCGACGCACCAGGATCGCGGTGCCGAACGCGGCCACCACGGCGATCCACAGGGCAATGGTCGCGGGCGAGCGTTCGATGCCCAGCAGCGGCAGATGCGCGGCCGCGGTGAGCTGTTCGGACTGCGGCAGCGTCTCCGAGGACGTCACCGGCTGGCGCAGCAGCGCGGGCTCGTGCACGACGAGCAGCACCAGCGCCAACCCGACGAAGTTGAGCAGCAGCGTGGTGATGATCTCGCTGGTGCCGCGCGCGACCCGCAGGTACGCGGCGATGGCGGCCCACAACCAGCCCGCGGCTGCCGCCCCGATCAGCACCGCGGGCAGGGTGATCACCGCGGGCGCACCGGTGAGCGTGGTGCCGATCGCGGTGGCGGCGATGCCACCGGCGCAGATCTGGCCCTCGCCACCGACATTGACCAGTCCGGCGCGGTGGGCGATGGTGAAGCCGACGGCCACCAGCATCAGCGTGGCCGCGACATTGAGCGAGGCGCCGATCGCGTAGTCGCTGCCGAACATGCCCTCCCACAGTGCTGTCATCGTGGCGCCTGGTGCCGCGCCGGCGACGGCGGCCAGGACCAGCCCGATCACCCCTGCCGCGAGCATCGCCGCGACGGCGAGGACGATCGGGTGGTGTGCCCACTGGCGCAAGCCTGCCGGGTGCTGCTTCGAGGAAGGCTTGCCGAGCCCGCGCAGCCCGCCCGGCGACGTTCGCCGAGGTGGGGGCGCGGTGGCCGCGGTCGTGGTCCGACTCGGTGCGCTCATGCCGCGACTCCCATCATCAATTCGCTGATCTGTTGTGCCGCTGAGGGATCGGCGGTCTCGATCGGTCCGGCGAGTGTGCCGCGATACGCGACGAACACCCGGTCGCACAGCGCGAGCAACTCGGGTACCTCGCTCGACACCACCAGCACGCCACAGCCGTCGGCGGCCGCATGGCGCAGCTGGGTCAGCACGAAATCGACTGCGCCGATGTCCAATCCGCGCGTCGGCTGGGCGGCGACCAGGCAGCGCAGGTTCGCGGCGGACAGTTCGCGGGCCAGCACCACCTTCTGCTGATTGCCACCCGAGAGCGAACCCATCGGCACCCACGGCCCGGCCGCGCGCACGTCGAAGCGGTCGAGTTCGGCCTGGGCGGCGCGTCCCATGGCCTGCTTGTCGAGCAGTCCGAAGCGCTGGAAGCGGCCGAGTCGGCCGAGGAAGAGGTTCTCCGCCAGGGTCATCTCGGCGACCATCGCGTCGCGGTGGCGGTC
>NZ_JBHWZY010001148.1:0-1758 GCF_042727815.1 Nocardia sp. NPDC060220 | reverse complement strand
CTTCCTATGGGGACCTCCTCGGCCCGTTGCTGCTGATGAGCGCGGGGATCGGTTTGTCCACCGCGCCGGCGACAGCGGCGATCGTCGACGGCACCCCCGTGCAGAAGCACGGTGTAGCCGCGGCGGTCAACGATGCCGCCCGTGAAATCGGTGCCGCCATCGGCATCGCGATCGCGGGCAGCGTGCTCGCGGCGGGTTACGGCGAGCGCATCGCCCCCGCCCTGCCCAGCCTCCCCGAGGCCGCGCGTGAACCGGTCGGTGACTCGCTCGCGGCCGCGCTCGAGGTGGTGGAGCGCGTGGGCCCGCCCGCGCAGCAGCTCGGCGATTTCGCGAAGTCCGCGTTCATCCACGGCATGCAGGAGTCCGCGACCGTGCTGGGATTCCTGACCATCGGGGCGGCCGTACTCATCGCCGTGTGGGCGCCGGGCAGACGCCGCACCGACAAGACCGCCGAAACCGTGGCCTCGCGCGGATAGGTCACGGCGAGAACGATCTCCGCGTTCGGTCGTGGTGGTACGAAAGGTGCCGGGCGCCCGGTGGGTGTAGGACGATGAGGGCGTGAATGCTCCTGCGCCCGGGCCTGTTTTCGATGTCATCGCCGTGTTGAACGGTGCGGTGGACCTGCGGTCCTATCCGCGTCGCAACCTGGTGCTGAGCTCACCGCAGACCGGCGGCTTTGTGTTCGGTTCGGCCGCGTATCAGCGCGCGATCTTCGAACCTGTCGTGCACCTGCTCAACGGTGTCGAGATGCTCGAATCGCAGGGGTGGCAACTGGTCAGCGTGGTCGAGCGCAACATCGACAACGTCTACTACACGCTCGCCTTCATGCGCCGGATCTGAGGCGGATCCAGCCACGACGGTCGCCTGACATCGCTGTGGCCGGTGAGCTCGAGGCGAGCCGACCGGTCCATCACGCCCTGGCGAGACGATCATTCAGGGAGGGGTTCCGCCTCGCCGATGTGGCTCATGATCACCACGGCCTGCCTCAGCAGGGTGGCCTGCTCGTCGGAGAGCTTGCTCAACTGCCCGGCGAGCCAGGCATCACGAGCCGAGACTTTGTCGGTCAGCAGTGACCGGCCCGATCGCGAGGCCGCGACGACGACCTGCCTGCCGTCGGACGGGTGGGGTCTGCGCTCGATCAGTCCCAGCGCGGCCAACGCGTTGATCGTGCGCGTCATCGATGGCGGCCGCACTCCTTCTTTGACGGCGAGCGCGCCCGAGGACATGGCGCCGTCGCGGACGAGGGTGGTGAGCGCTGAGCGTTGGACCAACGAGATCGGCTGGTCGGTGTGATGCAGGCGCAGGAGGCGATCGAGTCTCACAGTCAGTAAGGACAGCGCCCCGGCCACAGCCGCGGTATTCGAGTTCGGTGACACAATCATGAACTTTACGAACAAAAATGCCCGCTGTCCCGGCCGGGGACAGTCCTCAGCCGGGCGGGACAGCCTGCCGAAGCAGCTGCGCCAGTTCAGGACAGCCAATCGTCGAGGTGGGGGAGCTCGGTGGCCACAGTGCCGGTGAAGCGAGGTGGGCGCTTCTGGAGGAAGGACATGATGCCTTCGCGGAGGTCGGCACTGGAGAAAGCGTAGGAGATGAGGCGGGCGTCGAGTGCGAAGACGTCGTCGGGGGTCTTGTCGCCGGACATGGCGACCAGCCCCCGGCGGATGGCTGCTACGGAGACAGGGGCGACCTGGGTTGTCAGTTCGGCGGCAAGGGCCCGAGCGGCGGGCAGGAGGTCTTCGGGGGCGTGCAGGCTGG
>NZ_JBHWZY010001147.1:0-1758 GCF_042727815.1 Nocardia sp. NPDC060220 | reverse complement strand
AGTTCGGCGCTACGCGCTGTGGATGTAGGCCGGCAGGTGGCGATGGCCGTTGGAGATGAAGCTGGGCACAGTGCCCAGTTCGGTCACGGGAGCGGCCAGCTTCAGCTCGGTGAACCGCTCGAACAGCGCCGGCAGCGAGACCAGTGCCTCGAGGCGGGCCAGCGGCGCACCGAGGCAGTGGTGCGCGCCGTAGCCGAATGCCATGTGCGACTGCTTCTCGCGCGTGGGATCGAACTCGCCCGCGGTGTCGCCGTGCAGCTTCGGGTCACGTGCGGCCGCGGCGTAGCTCGCCAGAATCGGGTCACCCTTGGCGAACTGGACACCGTCGATGTCGATGTCCTCCACCGCGAAACGCAACGGCAGATGCGCGACCGGCGATTCGAATCGCAGCGTCTCCTCGACCAGATCGGGCCAGGTGATCGTGCCCTCGCGCACGCTCGTGAGCACATCGGGCCGGGTGAGCAGAGCGGTGATGGCCTGATCGAGCAGATTCACGGTGGTCTCGTGACCCGCCGAGATCACCAGCAGCAGCGTGCCGACCAACTCTTCCTCGGTGAGCTGGCCCTCGTCCTCGTCGCGCTGGACGATCAGCAGACTGGTGATGTCGTCGCCGGGCTGTTCGCGCCGCAACGCCACCAGTTCACCGAGGATCCGGTACATCTCCATGTAGTTGGCCTGCGACTGCTCCGGGGTGAGCGAGGTGTCGAAGATGCCGTCGATGCAGGTGCGCAGGCCGGGGTTCAGCGATTCCGGCACACCCATCAGCTCCGAGATCACCTGGATCGGCAGCGGGTAGGCGAACTGCTCGCGCAGGTCCACGGTCTGACCGGCCGGGGTGGCTGCCAGCTCGTCGAGCAGTTCGGTGGTGATGCGCTCGACCTGTGCGCGCATGGCCTCGGTGCGCCGCGCGGTGAAGGCCGGCGCCACCAGCTTGCGCAGCCTGCGGTGATCGCTGCCGTAGGCGGTGAACATGTTCGGCGCCGAAACCCACAGGTACAGCGGCCAATCCGGGGGGATCTCACCGGCGACGAAGGCGGGCCAGTGCTGGCTCGCGTCCTTGGAGACCCGGGGATCGACGAGCAGTTTCTCCAGCAGCGCGGCGTCGGTGATCGACCATGCCTGCACCCCACCCGGCAGCTCGACCCTGGTGGCGGGACCATGCGACCTGATCTCGAGGTTCTCACCCTGAATGTCTTGCCCAGTCGGGTCCATTACGACCCGATTCGTCACCGTTTCCATTGTGAAACCTCTCGATCACCCGGCGCCTCGCAGACCCGTCTTCCGAGGTCGCAGCGAAACATCTTGCTGGACTAGCCCTTACGGGCCGTTAGCGATGCTACCGGCCGAACGTCTCTGTCGCAGTGAACACTTGGAATGGGGATCACACAGTGAGATCGAACTATCGGCGCTGCCGGAACGGATACCCACAGACTGGGCTTCCGGTGTCACTTGGGCACGAGAACACCCGTCAGATCGGCTTCCCGAATGGGAGTGTCCGGATCGGCCTGCGCGCCACACATCAGATCGATGGCGGCGACGGACAGGTCGATGGTGTTCGGGTCCGACGTCGCGTTGTCGCCGCGCTCCTGTTCGAGGAACTTGACCACCGTCGTGCGCCGGTCCTCCGGGGACTGGGCGGTGTATTCGCTACACGGTGTGTCACCACCCTGGTTGACCGCCTTCTCCACCTGGTCACAGCCCGTACCGAGCAGCACGATCGCGGCCGCGGCGAGCACGGTGGCTACAGCATTCCTGCGC
>NZ_JBHWZY010001146.1:0-1759 GCF_042727815.1 Nocardia sp. NPDC060220 | reverse complement strand
CCAGCGGCAGCGCGCCCGGTCCACGGCGGATCAGCTGGGCGAGGTCGACACCGTCGACATACTGCATCGCGATAACGCCTCCTCACAGACACCCACGACAGAAAGCGACACAGAGCATGGCTTCCGTGCACAAAGAGATCCTCATCGACGCCGACCCCGCACAGGTGTGGGCGGTCATCAGCGACTTCACCGACGGCCCTGTCCGGATGGCCCCGGGATTCGTCACCGACAGCCGACTCGTCGAGCCCGGGGTCAGGACCGCCACTTTCGCCGACGGAACAGTCGTTCGCGAGCGCCTCATCGCCCTCGACGAGCAATCACGCCGAATCGCCTACTCCGTCATCGGCGACACCATGCAGCCCACCCACGACAACGCGTCGATGCAGGTCTTCCCCCACGGTGACGGCCACAGCCGATTCGTCTGGATCCACGACGTCCAACCCGACGACCTCGCCGTCCCGATGGGCGCGGCAATGGAACACGGCCTCACCATCTTCAAGCAGACGATGGAGACCAGCCGCTAGCACCCCGCGCCATGCACCGAGAGGCTCCAGTCGGGTCGGGGTGGCGCTGCGTGGACCGAACGCGCTACCCGTGCGGTGGCGTCGACGATCACAAGCTCTCGGTGGCGGTCAACGCAGGCCGGGAATCACTTTCGCTGCCGCGATCACCGCGGCCAGGTAACGGTCGCGTTCGGCCCTGGTCACCGCGGCCCGCATCGGGCCGACGATCAGCTCCGCCAGCACATCCCCGCCGGAGCCGAAGACGGGCGCCGACACGTAACTGATCGGCAGTGCCACATCGGTGTCGAGTTCGGCAGGACGATAAGCCGTGCCGCTGATCTCCCCGAGCAGCGCGAGCACCCGTTCGCGCAGCGTTCGGCTGACCGGATCGTGGGCGAGATGGTCGACGACGTCGGCGAGGACATCGAGGGTGGCGACGCTGCGGGAGTCGACCCCCCAGACCGCGGCGCCGACGACGCGGATGTCGCCGAGAAGCCGCTCGAATTTCACGCGATCTTGCGGCTCGGCCGCCGCCAGCCACGGTTGCCGGATCAGGTCGGAGGAATGGGCCACGATCGTCGCCGCGGCGGGCGGGATGAGCGGCAATCTGGTGCCGACCGAGATTCCGGCGGGAATTCGTCCACGGTTCTCGACGACGGCGCTGAACAGGATCTCGGCGCCGTCGACAACAACCAGCGCGACACCACAATCCACGTCCTGCGCCAGGCCCTGCAGGGCGGCGTGCAACGACGAGTCCTCGGCGAGCTTGCTTCGTTCTCGCTCGGCGGTCCGCAGGAACGCGGGACCCAACTCGTAGGTGAGATCACCGCGGCGAGTGACCCACCCGCGCGCCCGCAGCGCGGAGAGCACGTTGCCGACCGTCGACCGGCTCAGCGCGAGACAATCGGCGATCTGCGCCGAGGTCTGCGGTTCAGCCGCGTCGGCGAGAAGTTCCAGCACGGACACGACGCGCTGTGTGGGCGGTGATGCATCGACAGGCTCCACATTGTCGCCCACCGCGCCTCCTCCCCTCCGCCCTGGAGTACCTATTCGCACACCACGATACAACTATTCGGTTTCTCGAGTGTGATTGCGCAGCATCGTCGCGATCAGCACCGCAGCGAGCCCGACCAGCGCGGCGGCGATCGTCAGGGCATAGGAGAACGCTTGGGTCGCGGCCTGCCGAGCGTCGATCGAGCCGGCCGAGGAGTCACCGCGACGCGTGGCGAGCGTCACCAGGATCGCCAAACCCAGTG
>NZ_JBHWZY010001145.1:0-1760 GCF_042727815.1 Nocardia sp. NPDC060220 | reverse complement strand
CCATCGCGTCCGGCAAGTCCTCGGACACCACGGTCACCCCGGTGTTCTGCGGTACGGCGTTCAAGAACAAGGGCGTTCAGCCCCTGCTCGACGCGGTCATCGATTACCTCCCTTCCCCGCTGGACGTCGAGGCCACCACCGGCCACGTGCCCAACAAGGAAGAAGAGCTGATCACCCGCAAGCCGAACGTCGACGAGCCGTTCGCGGCGCTGGCGTTCAAGATCGCGGTGCACCCGTTCTTCGGTGAACTCACCTACGTGCGTGTGTACTCGGGTCAGGTCGCCTCCGGCGCCCAGGTCGTGAACTCGACCAAGGGCAAGAAGGAGCGTCTGGGCAAGCTGTTCCAGATGCACTCCAACAAGGAGATGCCGGTCGCCACGGCGTCGGCAGGCCACATCTACGCGGTCATCGGCCTGAAGGACACCACCACCGGTGACACCCTGTCCGACGCGCAGAACCAGGTCGTCCTCGAGTCGATGACGTTCCCGGATCCGGTCATCGAGGTCTCGATCGAGCCCAAGACCAAGTCCGACCAGGAAAAGCTCGGCACCGCGATCCAGAAGCTGGCGCGCGAAGACCCGACGTTCTCGGTCAAGCTCGACCAGGAGACCGGCCAGACCGTCATCGGCGGCATGGGCGAGCTCCACCTCGACATCCTCGTCGACCGTATGCGTCGCGAGTTCAAGGTCGAGGCCAACGTCGGCAAGCCGCAGGTGGCCTACCGCGAGACCATCACCAAGAAGGTCGAAAAGCACGAGTTCACCCACAAGAAGCAGACGGGTGGCTCCGGCCAGTTCGCGAAGGTCATCATCGCCCTCGAGCCGTTCGTCGGCGAAGACGGCGCGACCTACGAGTTCGAGAACAAGGTCTCCGGTGGTCGCGTGCCCCGTGAGTACATCCCGTCGGTCGACGCGGGCGCCCAGGATGCCATGCAGTACGGCGTGCTCGCCGGCTACCCGCTGGTGAACCTGAAGGTCAGCCTGCTCGACGGCGCGTACCACGACGTCGACTCCTCGGAAATGGCGTTCAAGATCGCGGGTTCGCAGGCCCTCAAGGAAGCGGCCCGTAAGGCCGGTCCGGTGATCCTCGAGCCGCTCATGGCGGTCGAGGTCATCACGCCCGAGGAATACATGGGCGACGTGATCGGCGACCTCAACTCCCGCCGTGGCCAGATTCAGGCCATGGAGGAACGCAGTGGTGCCCGTGTCGTCAAGGCGCTGGTTCCGCTCTCGGAGATGTTCGGTTACATCGGTGACCTGCGGTCCAAGACCCAGGGTCGCGCGAACTACTCCATGGTGTTCGCCCAGTACGCGGAGGTTCCGGCCAACGTGTCCAAGGAGATCATCGCCAAGGCGACCGGCGAATAAAACCCTCTTGCGGTCCAGTGGCACACTGGACCGCAAGTGCTGGACGTCAAGAAAAAACCCGATCCCCACCCCCAGTGGGGATGACACACGCACTGCTGCAAATGCACGCACCAACAAGTCCAGGAGGACCCCAAAGTGGCGAAGGCGAAGTTCGAGCGGACGAAGCCGCACGTCAACATCGGCACCATCGGTCACGTCGACCACGGCAAGACCACGCTGACTGCAGCGATCACCAAGGTGCTGGCTGACAAGTTCCCGACCCTGAACGACGCGTTTGCGTTCGATCAGATCGACAAGGCGCCGGAGGAGAAGGCTCGTGGTATCACGATCAACATCTCCCACGTCGAGTACCAGACCGAGAAGCGCCACTACGCGCACGTCGACGCCCCGGGT
>NZ_JBHWZY010001144.1:0-1762 GCF_042727815.1 Nocardia sp. NPDC060220 | reverse complement strand
GCCAGCAACTCGACTCGGCGCGAGAGCTCCAGACCCTTGGCCGAGCGGGCGCCCGCGTCGACGCGCTCGCTGTTGGCCTTGCGCAGGATGCCCGACTGGGCCTGCACGTGGTGGCCGTACTCGTGCGCGAACACCGAGAGGTACACCACCCAGTTGTCGCGGAACTGCTCGGTCTGCAGCTGGCTGATCGGCATGTAGATGGTCTTGTTCGCCGGGCAGTAGAAGGCGGCGAAGTTGCTCGTCGACCCGGTGCACGGGGTGGTGATGCCGTCGGTGGTCGCGGTGACGCTGAGCGTCGGCGACTCGAAGGGCAGATTGTTCTCCGCCAGCAGCGGTTTCCATGCCGACTCGAGGCACTTGGCGGCCGACTCGAAGAAGGCGCGCGCCTTGTCCACCTGCGTGCCCCACGGCGCGTAATTGCACGATGCCGGGACCAGGGTGCCGTCGGAGTCGGTGAGCAGCGGGTTGTCGCCGGTCGCGGCGGGCGCGGTCCCGGGCTGCGGGGTATAGGTAGTGGTCGGTTTCGGACCGATCGCGCCGATCCCGAGGTCGACGCCGGTATTGACGGCGTACTTCACCAGCCCGCCGACCAGCAGGAAGATGACGACCAGGATTGCCGAGGTGAAGCCACCGCCCCGCTTACGCGGCGGCGGAGTCGGCCTGCCCGGCGGCCCATAGGGCATCGGCGGCGGGCGGTAACCCGGCGGCGGACCATACGCCGGACGCTGCCCATAACCCTGTGGATAGCCCTGCGGCTGTGGATAACCCGGCTGCCCGTATCCCGGTTGTGGCCGGTATCCCGGGGGCGGACCATAGCCGGGGGGTGGTGGAACCGGTCGTCCACCTGGGCCGTTCGGCCCATAACCGTACGGTGGTTGAGTCACTCCCCCGTACCCCCCTCGTCTCATGAGTCGTCGACAGCCGCTGACGCAGAATAGCAAGCTGTCTAGAGTAAGCACCCATGCTGACTTTTCGGGGGGGCGCCGCTGGCGCGCTGCTGCTCGCTGCGGCGGGTTTGCTCGTGGCCGCGCCGGTAGCCCATACGGAGCCCTCCACCTCCGGTGTTTCGATCACCGCCGACCTCACGCTCACCGAAAACGGTGTGCTCGAAGTCATCGAAACTGTCGCGGTACCCGCCGACGGAAATTTCACGATGTCGCTGCCGTTGCGCCTCAAGGTCGGTGACGACGTGGAACGGGTCTTCAAGGTCACCGATGTGACCGCGAGCGGTACGGGCACCGCCACCACTGTCAACGACCAGTTCGTCGTCGAGGCGAAGCCGGGCGAATCGAAGTTCACGTATACGGTGCACAACACCGTCTCCGACATGCCGGGCACGCAGGTGTTCCACTGGCTGGGCGTGCTCAACGCCGATATCGCCGTGCTCGACGTCTCGGTGATCAGCCCGAGCTTCCAAATGGGCATCGTCGACTGCAAACTCGGCTCCGCGGGCAATGCCAAGCCGTGCGCCGATGTCCACACCGAACCCGACGGCGTGCTGTATCTGCACCAGACCGACCTGCGCAAGGGCGATGCCATCGACCTCACCTTGCAGATGCCCCCCGGCACCGTGCCCGCGAATGCCGATGTGCGCGGCGGCGGTACGGGCCCGTTCGCCTTCACCACCCCCGTGCTCGCGGCCTTCGGCGCCTTCCTGCTCGCGCTGGCAGGCATGATCGCCTACGTACTGCTGGCGCGGAAGCGGGCTGCCGCCGCGGTGGCGGGTAGCGACACCTTCGATCCGCTGATCCAGCAGGCAGGC
>NZ_JBHWZY010001143.1:0-1764 GCF_042727815.1 Nocardia sp. NPDC060220 | reverse complement strand
CCAACGCCAAACAAGTCTTCGCCGAGTCCTACGACCTGCGACGACGCCCCGGCATGGACCACGCGCTCCGGATCGCCGACATCCCCCTCGAAGGCACCCATCACCGCGGTGACGACGACGCGTGGAACATCAGCGCGCTGGTCGTCGAGGTACTCGGCCGCGGCGGTTGGCGGGTCACCACCCTCGACTGATCCGAGGGCTACAGCCTCCGGAACTCGCGGATCACAGCCGAGCCAGCACTCTCACCGTTTCGTCGAAAAGCTTGATAGCCGCCGCGGAGTCGAAGGCAGGCCCCGCGGTGTCGAGCCGTGCGCCCTGCACGATCGCGACCAGTGGCTCCGTCGGCGGTTCATCCAGGACGCCCAGAATCGGACCGACCGCTTGATCGATCGATTGCGCTGTCGCGCGCATCGCCTCGACCCTCACTGCCATCTCCGCGTCATAGTCGCCCGACAGGCCGGTATCGACCACACCGGGGTGCAGCAGGACATAGCGCACGCGCGTCGAGGACGATCGGCGCGCGAACTCGATACCCAGTAGATCGTTGAGCTGTCCACCCTGGGACAGGGCACGCAACCCGTGGTAGTCACGCTCGAAACCCCAATCGTCCCAGCGGATCTCCTCGGTCCCGCTGCCTGGCCCCGCCACGTTCAAGACGACCGGGTCGACCGCGGAGTCGAACAGATCGATCAGTTCGTAGCTCAGCACGAAGCGACTCAGGTAGAACAAGGCGAAGGTGTATTCGAACCCCTCCACCGTGACCAGCCGCTCGGAGCGATAGTGCCGCGCGCACAGCACGAGGGCATCGAGTCGGGTGAAGTGGGCGCGCACGGACTCGATCGCCGTGCGCGTCTCGGCGATCGAGCTCAGGTCCGCCCGCACGAAATGCGCACGTCGGTCCGCGCCGATGGCCGCCGCCGCGGCGAGGAGGTCCGCACCCTTCGCCGGATCGCGCCCGATCACCACGACGGCATCGCCCTTGGCGAGTCGGTCCAGTGCGACCGCCCGCCCCAACCCGTCTGTCCCACCCGCGACTACAACGTGCTTCACAAGGACCGATGTTATCGATCCCGGTACGCCGATGCCACCGGACTCGTACAGAAAGCTGAACTCACAGGTTCAGACCGGAACGACGCCGAACCCGGCACGGCCGGGGGCTCCCATGGTCCGCTAGGCGGCGAGGTTCTGGAGGCGGACCTGGCCGCGGGCGACGGTGCGGCCTTCCGCGTCGGTGATGACGACGACCCAGAGCTGCTGGCTGCGGCCACGGTGAATGGGGGTGGCCTCGCCGGTGAGGACGCCCTCGCGGACCGCACGCAGGAAGTCGGTGTTGTTGTTGACGCCGACGACCGAACCACGCTCGCCGAACCAGACGCCGCCGCCGACACTCGCGAGAGTTTCGATGATGGTGCAGTAGACGCCACCGTTCTGGATACCCGCGGGCTGATGCAGTTCGGGACGCACCTGCCATTCACCGCGAACCCGGTCGGGGGTGACCTCGGTGTAGCGCAGGCCGATGAGGTCGGTGAAGGTGCCTTCGCTGGCCTTGGTCATCAACTCGGGGGTGACATCGGCCAGGGACAGGGGCGTTTCGCTCATACCGTCCGGTTTACACCATCCGAAACGGCGCTCAACAGCCGGTAAGACGTAGCGGCGGGCTCCGTCTCGAAAACGGAGCCCGCCGCGGCAGGATGGGGGGGTAGACCGCCGCCCGCGGGACCACCGGCGCATCCGTGAGCCGAGATAAGTGTAGGTAAGGCGTAA
>NZ_JBHWZY010001142.1:0-1771 GCF_042727815.1 Nocardia sp. NPDC060220 | reverse complement strand
GGCCAGGATCTGCCTTGGGTGCGATGGCGGCCAGTTCGTGCCGGTCCATGTGGTTGAGGACCTTGCAGACCAAGCGCGAGGTGAGGTCGCCGCGCAGGGTCCACGAGGCGTTGGTGTAGCCGATGCACATGGCGAAGTTCGGCACTTCGCTGATCATCGCACCCTGCCATACGAATTGTGACTGCAGGTCAACAGCTCGGCCGTCGACTTTCAGCTGGACTCCGCCGAATGCCTTGAGCTGCAGACCTGTTGCGGTGATCACGATATCGGCTTCGAGTACACGGCCGGATCGAAGGCGGATACCTTCGGGAACGAAAGCATCGATGTGGTCGGTGACGACCTCGGCCGCTCCGCTCTTGATAGTTTTGAACAGGTCTGCGCTCGGGATGGCGCAAAGCCGTTGGTCCCACGGGTTGTAGCTGGGAGTGAAGTGGTCCTCGACCAGCTGCGCATCGCCGAGAATGCGGGTGTTCATCTTGATGAGCAGTTCGCGTGCTCCCTCGGGCCGCCGACGGCAGTACTGATAGAAGGCGGTGCTGAAAAGGATGTTCTTGGTACGGATGATGCGATGCGCCATACCGGCGGGCAACATGGCGCGCAGTCGATCAGCGATCTTGTCCCGGCTGGGGACGGCGCTGATCCAGGTCGGTGAGCGCTGCAGCATCGTCACATGGGCGGCGTCTGTCGCCATGGATGGCACGAGGGTCACGGCGGTCGCGCCGCTGCCGATTACGACTACCTGCTTGCCGGTGTAGTCGAGGTGGTCGGGCCAGAACTGGGGGTGCACGATCGTGCCGGTGAAGGAATCGCTATCCGGAAATTGCGGGGCGTGGCCTCGGTCGTAGTCGTAGTAGCCCGCACACGAGTACAGGAAGGTACAGGTCAGCGCAGAGGTGGTTGTTGTTCCGTCGTCGCTGTGCCGTTCGACGGTCAATGTCCATAGGGCATCGGCGATCGAGTAGTCCGCGGCGACGACCTTGGTGTTGTAGCGGACGTGTCGGTCGATGCCGAACTCGGTCGCGGTTTCCTGGATGTAACGCAGAATATCGGGGCCGTCAGCAATGGACTTGGCCTCGCGCCAGGGCCGGAACGGGTATCCGAGAGTGAACATGTCCGAATCGGAGCGAATCCCGGGGTATCGAAACAGATCCCACGTTCCGCCCAGCGCGCTACGGGCCTCGAGCACGGCATAGGACTTGGTCGGGCACTCGGTTTGCAGCCGGTATGCGGCACCCACACCGGACAAGCCTGCGCCGACGATCACCACATCGACATGCTCGGAGCTGGTGGTGGAACGCGGGTCGTCTGTCATAGCAACCAGTATTTGCCGTTCACTGCTCGTAGTTCTTGATCTGAGACGACAAAAATTTGATACTGGGCGACATGCCGATGATTCGTTCCGCAGCGCTGCGCGGGTTCCGTGCCACCGTAGCCGAGCTCGGCGGCAACGCCGACGAGCTGGCCGAGCGGGCAGGGCTACCGCCGGTCGCACTCGACAGCGACGACATTCTCATCTCCGATCTCGTGGCCGCCCGGGTACTCGAGTCCGCAGCACGCCTGCTGGACTGTCCAGATCTGGGATTGCGTGTTGCCGGCCGCCAGGACCTGGGAATGCTGGGACCGCTGTCTTTGGCGATCCGCAACGCCCCCACCGTCGCTGATGCGCTCGAATGTGCTTCTCGATACCTGTTTCTGCATGCCCAGGGAATGAGCATCGCGATGGAGGACGACCCGGACGGGGCGCGCGGTGTACTCGCCCTGAGATACGGGG
>NZ_JBHWZY010001141.1:0-1771 GCF_042727815.1 Nocardia sp. NPDC060220 | reverse complement strand
GCGGGTGGGTTTGTCCCCCCGTTCACCCCGGCGGGGGCCGCGGGCGCCGCCGCCGGGGCGGGGGCGCCCACCGCCGATATCACGGCGCGGTTGCATCGTCCGGACGAGCGGAGCTGATGATGAGCGAGTTCGAAACCATCCGCTACGAACGGCCTGCCGAGAAGGTGGCTCGGATCGTGCTCGACCGCGCCGAAGCGCGCAACGCGCAGAGCATGCGGATGCTCTATGAGCTCAACGACGCCTTCGACCTTGCGGCGCAGGATGATTCGATCAGCGTGATCATCCTCGCCGCGAACGGACCACACTTCTCCGCCGGACACGACCTGCGCGACAGCGAGGCCTTGCAGGTCGTGACCGATCACCGGCGGGTCGGCACGTGGTGCGGTTTCGGTTGCGCCGGTGCCGAATCGCAGATGGCGGTCGAGAAGGAGATGTACCTGGGGCTGTCCGAGCGGTGGCGCAACCTCCCGAAACCGACCATCGCCGCCGCTCAGGGCAAGGTCATCGCCGGTGGCCTCATGCTCGTGTGGCCGTGCGATCTGATCGTGGCGGCCGACGACGCGCTGTTTCAGGACAACACCGTGTCCATGGGTGTGTCCGGTGTGGAGCTCTTCCAGCATCCGTTCGAGGTGGGTGTCCGGAAGGCGAAGGAGATGTTGTTCACCTCCGACTTCCTCACGGCCGCCGAAGTGCATCGGCTCGGCATGGTGAACCACGTCGTACCTCTGGCCGAGCTGGAGTCGTTCACGCTGCAGCTGGCCTCGCGCATCGCCGAGAAGCCGCTGTTCGCACTCAGACTCGCGAAGGAGGCCGTCAACGTCGCCCAGGACAACCAGGGCCGCGCCAACGCTCTGCAGACCTCCTTCGCTTACCACCAGCTGTGCCACAGCCACAACCAGCAGGTGCACGGCACGCTGATCGATCCGGGGTTCATGCAGCGGACGTTCGGGGCGAAGGCGGGAGCGGGGGCGGGGTCATGATCCGGCGCTCCGGTTTCCACCTCGATTGATCTACAGTCCCACCGCTCGAGAGGCCGAGATGACCAACGTTGTGCTCATCGATGCGGGCCGATCGGGAGTCGTTCCGGATGACCCCGACCTGCCCGAAACGCCCACCACGCTCGCCGAGGACGTGATCGCGGCGCTGCTACGCAGAAGCTGCCTCGACCGATCGGAGCTGACCGAGCTGTTTCTCGCCGACCCCCGCTGCCTGTCGACCGGCTGCTCGGTCGGGCAGGCCGGTTGGGTCGTCGACCCACCGCCGCTCGGTCTGACCACCACGGCGGGCGCGAGCAGTTCGCTGAGCATGGCGCAAGCGATACGAACGATCGAGAAGTACCCGGACGCCGTCGTCGTCGTCGCGGCGGCCGACTTCGGAATGAGTACGTCGTGGCTCGGCGGCGGTGCCGCCGAGCTGTACCGACAGCAGCACATGGCCCGAGTTGCCGCGGCCTGGTGGGGTATCGCTCCCGATGAGATGGCCGGCTGGGCCCGCTCGTCCTATTCGCGGTCCGCGGAGTGCGCTGCGGCCGGGGACTTCGTGGCCGAGATCGTGTGTACCACACCCGGTTACCTCGCCGACTGCTTCCACAAGCCGGAGGCAGGTGATTCGTTCAGAGGCGGGACGGGTGACAGCACGACGTCCGGGCAGGGCCTCATCGACGACGGATCGGCGGTCACTGCCCGCCCGGCCCGTGGTGCGAGCGCGATGCTGCTCACCAGCGAGCCGAACGCGATCAGGCTGGGGCCGCGTGTCCGGGCCCGCCTGCATG
>NZ_JBHWZY010001140.1:0-1772 GCF_042727815.1 Nocardia sp. NPDC060220 | reverse complement strand
GTCCGGTGCGGACCACCCCGTCGTCGCCGCTCACGCCTCGATGACGTCGAAGCCCTTGTACCCGGCGGCCGCGACCTCGGCGATGATCTCGCCGTAGACGCCGAAGCCGCCGACGAAGGGCATGAACACCCGTGGCCTGCCTTCGATGTTCGCACCCAGATACCACGAATTCGCCTGTGTCATCAGCGTTCCCGCGGCCCGGTTCACGCATTCGAGCACCCACTCCGCCACCGCGTCCCGGCGTGCCTCCAGCGCCACCGCTCCCCTGCCGTCGAGGAACCCGATCGCCTCGGCCACCCAGTCGACGTGCAGTTCCGAGTGCAGCACCATGTTGGCCAGCACCGACGGACTGCCGGGACCGGTGAGGTTGAACAGGTTCGGAAACCCTGCCATCCCCAGTCCCAGATAGGTTTTCGGCCCTTCCCGCCAGGCGTGGTTGAGCGTCTCCCCGTCGCGGCCGACGATGTTCATCCGCGACACCGAACCGGTCATCGCGTCGAAGCCGGTCGCGAGCACGAGGGTGTCGAGGGGGTAATGCGTGTCGGTGGTGTGCACGCCCTCGGCGTCGATCCGGGTGATCGGTGTCGCCTTCAGGTCGACGAGGTCGACATTGGCGCGGTTGAAGGTCTGGTAGTAGTTCGTGTCGGTGCAGATCCGCTTGGTGCCGATGGGGTGGTCGTGCGGGACGAGCAGGTCGGCGACGCGCGGGTCCTCGATCACCGCCCGCACCTTCTCCTCCCAGAATTCGCGGGCGGTGTCGTTGGCGGCGAGGGTCGTCAGCTGATCGGGGAAGGTCTTGCTGAACAGCACACCGCCCAGCGCCCAGCGCTTCTCGTAGGCCTCGCGCCGGTCCGGCTCGCTCACCGCGACCGCGGATGCCGGATGCGCCTGGTGCGGCGAACCGCCGCCGCTGGCCATCGACAGCCGCCTGCGCTCGGGATAGTTCGCCTTCTGCGCGGCCCGGTCCTGTTCGGTCAGCGGCGTATTGCCCGCGGGCACACTGTAATTGGCGGTGCGCTGGAACACGTGCAAGCGCTCGGCCTGCTCGGCCACGCACGGGATCGTCTGGATACCGGAGGAGCCGGTGCCGATCACGCCGACCCGGCGGCCGGTGAGATCGACCCCCTCGTGCGGCCAGTGCGACGTGTGCAGGAGCTGCCCGGCGAAGGTGTCGAGTCCGTCGATGGCCGGGGTATTGGCGTTGGAGAGCGGGCCGGTGGCCAGCACGACGAACCGGGCCGAGACCGCGCGGCCGGTGTCGGTGTCGACCTGCCAGCGCAGAGTCTGCTCGTCGAGCACGATATCGGTGACGCGCGTGTTGAATTCGATGTCGCGACGCAGTTCGTAGCGGTCGGCGACGTGCTCGAGGTAGGACAGGATCTCGGGCTGGGTGGCGTACTTCTCGCTCCAGTTCCACTCCTGTTGCAGCGCGTCGTCGAAGGAGTACGAGTAGTCGACGCTCTCGACATCGCAGCGCGCGCCCGGGTAGCGGTTCCAGTACCAGACGCCGCCCACGCCGTCGCCGGCTTCGAACACCCGCACGGTGAGACCGCTGCCGCGGAAGCGGTGCAGCGCGTAGAGGCCGGCGATGCCCGCACCGACGACGACCACGTCGACGTCGGCCGGGCCTTTCGCTGGTGCCGATGGGGTCTCGGGGTTCACAGTGCCTACCTTTCGATGGAGACCGGTTTCTCTGCGGGCGACGCTAAGGACGCGCGCCGCGTTCGAGCAGGTCCCCTTCCCGCTGACCGGCACATTCGCGCATCGATGCC
>NZ_JBHWZY010001139.1:0-1774 GCF_042727815.1 Nocardia sp. NPDC060220 | reverse complement strand
CTGCTCAACGGTTCCCAGGGCGGCCCGAATCAGAGCGGCTGGGACGCGCAGACCGACGCCGTGAGTTTCCTGCGTGACAAAGACGTCAACGTCGTGACCCCGGTCGGCGGCGCCAGCTCCTACTACACCGACTGGGTGCGCGACGACGCGGTGCTCGGCCGCAACAAATGGCAGACGTTCCTCAACGAGGAGTTGCCGTCGGTGATCGAGGAGTTCCTCCGGGCAGACGGCAATCGCGCCGTGGTCGGTGTGTCGATGAGCGGCACCTCGGTGCTGAACCTGGCGATCGCCAAGCCCGGCTTCTGGAACAGCGTGGCGTCCTTCAGCGGTTGCGCGCAGACCTCGGACCCCATCGGCCAGGAATTCGTCCGGATCACGGTCGAGAACTGGGGTGGCGGGCAGAGCATCGAGAACATGTGGGGCCCACGCAACGGTCCCCTGTGGCGTGCCAATGATCCGCTCGTCAACGCCGAAGGGCTGCGCGGCACCGAGGTCTATCTGAGCACCGGCACCGGGATCCCCGGCGCACCCCACGACACGCCGGCGGACGCGCGTGTCCAGGACGGCAGGATCCCGCTCCCGGTCCAGCTCGCCTTCGGCGGCCCCATCGAGGCGGCAGTGCACTTCTGCACCGTCAACCTCGCCAACCGGCTGCGCGAGTTGAACATTCCGGTCACGCTGGACGAACGCCCTGTCGGCACACACTCCTGGGGATACTGGGAGGACGACCTCCGCTCGTCGTGGCCCTTCCTGGCGCAGTCGGTGGGCAGCCGGACGAACTGAGCGCACGGCGTCACCGAGCATCGCGAACCATCGATAGCCCAGCGCGGCAACGGATCCCGATGACCGGTTCCAGGGTCATCGGGACCACCTTCGTCACGGCGACGGGGTATCAGGCCTTCGTGGCGACTACCAGCACGTTCTTGCCGAACAGCTTGCCGGTGACGGCCTGCAGGAGCTTGCTGAGCGGGAACACCACGCGGTCGTAGAGCTTCAGCGCTCGTGTGTTGATCGTGCCGTCGTCGCTGCCGGCGAACTTGTAGGCCAGGGTGGCGAAGAAGCCGATCGGGTCGCAGTAGCGCGACTCCACGATCTCCAGACCCGCGTTACGGAGAATGCGGTTGAGCTGAGTTCGGCGATAACGCCGGTAGTGCCCGACTTTGGTGTCCATCGAGGTGAACAGCACCTCGAGCGCGGGCACATAGATCACCAGCGTCCCCCCGGGCCGCAACAGCGAGGTCAGGTGTTCGGACGCTTCCTGGTCGTTCTTGATGTGCTCGAAAACGTTGAAAGAATAGATCAGACCGTACATTTCGGCTTCGGACGGCTCGGCCTCGCAATCGACGACCTTGTAGCCTTTCGACAGCAGCAGCTTCTGCAGTTCGGCGTCGGGTTCGAGACAATCCGGGATGATCTGCCGCTCGGCCAGCATATCGGCGTAGGTGCCCCGACCGGCACCGAAGTCCAGTATGCGCAGGTCCGGCGACGTGACATGTTTATCTACGCAGTCGATCAGAAATTTGTTGTAATTGACCGCTTCGGTCATCGCCTCCAGGTTGTCGCACCCGGTGTACGCGAATTCACTGCTGGTCACGCTTGATCCCCTCAATGCATCGATGGGCGGCAATGGCGGTCAGCGTAGTCCGACTACATTGCGGTGCCACGACATCGGGCAACATTGTCCGCGCCTCGGTCGGCGTCAGCGGCGGGGCGGCCGTGGCGAGAGAGGCCGGAGGGGTGAGCGGTTGCGGGTTCGGCGCACCGGGTGCGGGTG
>NZ_JBHWZY010001138.1:0-1774 GCF_042727815.1 Nocardia sp. NPDC060220 | reverse complement strand
GAATCGGCCTGGTCTGGATCGCCGCGACCGCAGCCTGCTCAACCTGGGAATCCTTACAGCGTTACGAGCACACGACGAGCTCGCCGGCCACGTGCGAGGCGCGCTCAACAACGGGCTCACTCGCGCGCAGATCACCGAGTCGATCATCCACACCGCCGGATATTGCGGCGCACCCGCGGCACTGGCCGCCATGCGGATCGCCCAGCAGGAATTCGATCAACTCTGACCAACCCCGCAGCAGGTCGAACCTTTTGCCGCGCAGCGAACTCGCGCTCGCCTCTCTGAGGCGTACATTGATCAGTTTCGGCCTTCTGACGCCTATGGAACACTCCGTACTCGACGAGACTGTCAGACGTCCTGTACTGCCGAAGAGGGAGCATCCTGCGTTTGACGTTGACAACCTCCTTGACGCCAACGATCGACAATGTCACAGCAGCGCGTCTGGGGCCGACCATGATCCAGATGACCTATCGGACACGGAGCTCGGAAAGAACGGCCGTGCGCAGCTCGATCTGGCTCCTGTGCGACGGCAGCTGGAACCTTTACTTCCACCAAGGAAAGTTGCAACGCGGGACAGCGACACAGCATGACGGCTAGCCGACGACATGCACGCCAGGCGCTGCCACCTCGACAGAAGCAACATCTCGTGCCGATGATGGTGCCTGCCTCAGTCGGCCGGAACGTGCTCTGAATTCGACGCACCCGGAAGCTAAGGGGGCCAGACCCGGTAGGGACCTGGGATAGTTCGGCGAGTGAACGTGCTGGTGGCGGGATTCGTGGCGGGGTTGGTCGTCGCGATGCTCACCGCACCGGTCGGGGTGTCGGGCGCGGTGTTCCTGCTGCCGGTGCAGATCAGCGTGTTGGGAGTACCCAGCCCTGCGGTGACTCCGACGAATCTGTTGTTCAACGTGGTGTCGATACCGGGGGCGTTGCGGCGCTACAGCCGCCGGGGCCCGCTACGCAGCCCGCTGACTCGAATCCTGCTGGTAGGCACCTTGCCCGGTGTCGTGGTCGGCGCGATGATCCGAGTCTTTTTGGTCCCGAGTGCGGGCGTGTTCAAGCTCATCGCGGCGGCACTGCTGATGCCTCTCGGGGTGTGGCTATGTTTGTTTACGGCCACTCGGGCCGGGGACGACAAGCCGCGGCCGTCTATCCGATTCATCACCGGAACCGCGCTGGCGGTCGGTGTGGTCGGCGGGATCTATGGAATCGGTGGTGGATCGTTGCTGAGCCCGATCCTGGTCGGCCGGGGCGTTCCCTTAGCCGAAGTAGCACCGGCGGCGTTGGCCTCGACGTTCCTGACTTCGATCGCGGGCGCGGCCACCTACCTCGGCCTCGCCGTGGTGACCGGTGGCACCGGCATCGCCCCGGGTTGGGCGATCGGGCTGAGCTGCGGGATCGGCGGCCTGGTCGGCGGATATCTCGGCGCGCACCTGCAACCCCAACTACCCGAACGAGGACTGCGCTTCGCCCTGGGCGGGGTGGCTATCGTGACAGCGAGCATCTATGCCGCACAATCACTCTGAGGCATCTTCGCGCGCACTGCAATGCGGATCGGGTATCCGGCGAAGTCCGCTCCTGCCGAATTGTGTGCGATGACACGGAGCAGCCACGAACTGATAATCCGTTGCCGCCGTGTACTGCGCCGGCCGAGTATGTGGCATGACTTCTGATCTCGCACAGCACTACTCCGGCGCCTCGGAGGACGATCGCCTGTCCAGGTCCCCTCACGGCCGTCTGGAGTTCCTTCGCACACAAGAACTGATCCGCCGTG
>NZ_JBHWZY010001137.1:0-1792 GCF_042727815.1 Nocardia sp. NPDC060220 | reverse complement strand
GAATCGCTCCTTCGTCGCATCTCCGCGGCGCCTGACCGGCGACCCGGCCGCGGACCGGCCACTTCGTGGCCGTCCCTCCCTAGGGGTCGGGAGTGCGGTGGTTGGTGGTGCGGTCATGGCGGATCTGGGGTTGAACGGTGGGGCCGGCTAGTGCGGTAGGGCTGCGGACTTCGGGTGTATGGAGTCGCTGGGAGTGCGGTAGGGCTGCGGACTTCGGGTGTATGGAGTCGCGGGGAGCGCGGTAGGGGTGTGGACTTCGGGGTGCGCGGTATCACTGGGGGTGCGGTCGAGCTACGGACCTTGGGGTGTGTGGTGTCGCTGGGAGTGCGGTGTGGGTGCGGGCTTCGGAGGCTTCGGTGTGGCTGGGCGGGGAGTGGGGGGCACGCGCTAGTGTGTCGGCTGTGTCTAGACGAGCTGATGGTAGGGCGGATGACGAACTCCGCGACGTGAAGATCACTCGGGGATTCACTACGCACCCGGCGGGGTCGGTGCTGGTGGAATTCGGGCAGACGCGGGTGATGTGCACCGCGAGCGTCACCGAGGGGGTGCCGCCGTGGCGCCGGGATTCGGGGCTGGGCTGGCTCACCGCGGAGTACGCGATGCTGCCCGCGGCCACGCACACGCGCAGTGGGCGGGAGTCGGTGAAGGGCAAGGTCGGTGGGCGGACGCAGGAGATCAGCAGGCTGATCGGGCGCTCGCTGCGGGCCTGCATCGACCTGGCCGCGCTCGGCGAGAACACGATCGCGCTCGACTGCGATGTGCTGCAGGCCGACGGTGGCACGCGCACCGCCGCGATCACCGGCGCCTATGTGGCGCTCTCGGACGCGGTGACCTACCTGGCCGCCGCGGGCAAACTGGCTGACCCGCAGCCGATTTCGTGCATGATCGCCGCGGTGAGCGTGGGTGTGGTCGACGGGCGTGTTCGCCTCGACCTGCCCTACGAGGAAGACTCGCGCGCCGAGGTCGACATGAACGTGGTGGCCACCGACACCGGAACTCTGGTCGAGATCCAGGGCACCGGCGAGGGCGCGACGTTCCCGCGGTCGACCCTGGACAAGATGCTCGACTCGGCCTTCGCCGGTGCCGAGCAGCTGTTCGCGATCCAGAAGGCGGCGCTGGCACTGCCGTACCCGGGCACCCTGCCCGAGCCGTCCGCGAAGAAGTAGTCGTGGCCGTGCGTGTGCTGGTCGCCAGCCGAAATGCCAAGAAGCTGAAGGAGCTTCGCCGGATCCTCGATGAAGCCGGGGTGGCCGGAATCGAATTGGTGAGCCTGAACGAGGTGCCCCCGTACGAGGAGGCGCCCGAGACCGGCGCCACCTTCGAGGAGAACGCGATCGCGAAGGCGCGTGACGGTGCCGTCGCCACCGGATTGCCCTGCGTGGCAGACGATTCCGGCATCGAAGTCGACGCGCTGAACGGGATGCCGGGTGTGCTGTCGGCGCGGTGGGCGGGCGGCCACGGCGACGATGCCGCGAACAACACCCTGCTGCTCGCCCAGCTGGGCGACGTCCCCGACGACCGTCGCGGCGGCCGTTTCGTCTCCACCTGCGCGCTGGTCCTGCCCGACGGTACGACCACGGTGGTGCGCGGCGAATGGCCCGGCACCATCGCCCGTGAACCGCACGGTGACGGCGGTTTCGGCTACGACCCGCTGTTTCTCCCCGAGGGCGGTACCGGCAGCGCTGCCGAACTCACCCCCGCCGAAAAGGACGCGGTCTCCCACCGGGGCCGCGCACTCACTCAGCTCATCCCGGCCCTGGCCGCCCTGGCCTGACCGACCACACAACACAAG
>NZ_JBHWZY010001136.1:0-1794 GCF_042727815.1 Nocardia sp. NPDC060220 | reverse complement strand
GCGTGAGCACATTGATCGATTCGACGCTGGAAATGCGCTGCGTGCGTTATCGGCGAGAACTGCACCTACCGGCCAAGATCGATTTCGATTCCCGCCGCATTCTGCTCCAGATCGGCGCGCACTACGGCGCGGTCACCATGCCCGGCGATCTGGGCGAACGCGTCCAGGCCCGACTGCGCGAGGCCGCGATCGCGGGTCCGGTGGTCGATCATCCCCGCGCGCGGCGCTGGACGTTCCTCACCGGCCCCTGCCGCCCGGACTCGGTCACCGCGACGGCGTCGGCCGAACTGTTCCGCCTGTACGCGACCGTCGCCTGCGCGGGCAGCCAGATCGTGCTGCCCTCCCCCGACGACGAGCGCACCGGCTACCGCACCTGGGTGCAGGAACCCGAGTCCGGCGACCAGCGGCCGCCGGTGCAGGCCGTCATCGACGCGGCGCGGGCGCTGGGCACCCGCAAGCTCCGCGCCCTGTAGTTACGGCAGCCAGGCCGAGGTGGCCAGGTTGCGCAGCTTCTGCACGGCAGCGCCCGGGTCGGCCGTGTTGTAGACGGCCGACCCGGCCACGAAGCAATCGATGCCGGCCGCGGCCGCCTGCTCGATGGTGTCGTCGTTGATGCCGCCGTCGATTTCGACGACCAGGTGCAGCTCGCCCGAATCGACCAGATTGCGCACGATCCGCGCCTTCTCCAGCACGCCGGGGATGAACGACTGCCCGCCGAAACCGGGTTCCACGCTCATCACCAGCAGGGTGTCGAATTCGCGCAGGATTTCCAGGTACGGCTCGATCGGGGTGTTCGGCTTCACCGACAGCCCGGCCCGGCCGCCCGCGGCGCGGATATCGCGCGCCACCGCGATCGGATCATCGGTCGCCTCGGCGTGAATGGTGACGTTGTAGGCGCCCGCCTCGGCGTAGCTCGGGGCCCAGCGGCCCGGATCGTCGATCATCAGGTGGCAATCGAACGGGATATCGGTCGCCTTCAGCAGGCTCTGCACGATCGGCAGACCCAGCGTGAGGTTCGGTACGAAGTGCCCGTCCATGACGTCGACGTGAAGCCAATCGCATCCTTCGACCGCGGCGGCCTCGGCGGCCAGATTCGCGAAGTCCGCGGACAGGATTGACGGGGCGATCATCGGCTGGGACGGACGGGAGAACGTCGGAGTGGACACAGCGCGCCAGTGTAGCGACGGCGATGGTGATTGCCCTGCCGGGATATGGGTAGCCTTCTCAGGGTGACCAATTTTTCGGCGGAACATGGGCCCTTCGGCGCCCCGGTGGAGATTCGTGTGGCAGCACAGCTGACGCAGCTGCCAATCGTGCGCGGACTGGCCGAAACACTGGTGCTACTCAGTGATTTCACCCTCGACGAGGTAGCCGACGTGCGCCTGGCCGTGGATGAGGTGTGCTCGACGATCATCGCGATCGCTGGCCCGGATACGCTGCTCACCTGCGAATTCCTCGTCGGCGACTTCGAACTCCAGGTGCGCGTCGACGGTGTCGCTGCGGCGCAGGGCATGCCGGATCAGCGCAGCTTCGGGTGGCATGTGCTGCGCACGCTCTGCGACGAGGTCATCGCCGAACAGCAGGATTTCGACGCAGGCGTGTCCGGGTACCCGACGACGGTCCGATTCCGCAGGGTCCGGGGGAAGGCATAGTGCACGGCGAGGACAACCAGCCCGACCAGCACGATCTCAGCGAACCCGACAAAACCGACTCCCCTGCCGCGGAATCGGAGAACGCCGCGGAACCGGACAAGGAAGCCCTCGAGCAGGAAAGTATCGAGGAGGAGACCGAAAC
>NZ_JBHWZY010001135.1:0-1801 GCF_042727815.1 Nocardia sp. NPDC060220 | reverse complement strand
GCTCCCAGCAAGCTCTCTCGCTCCTGGCCGAAGTGCTCCTCGACCCCGGCGCCCTCGTGATCGTGGAGGATCCCGCGTATGTCGGTGCGCTGCAAGTGTTTCGAGCCGCAGGTGCCCGAATCGTCGCCGTTCCCCTGGATTCCGGCGGCATGCGCCTCGACATCCTCGAAGACCTGCTGGCCGCGGGCGAACGCCCTGCGCTCGTCCACACCGTCTCGAATTTCCACAACCCCGGCGGCGTCACCCTCGCGCCGCAACGCCGCCGCCGGCTCGCGGAACTCGCTGAGGCGCACGGCTTCTGGGTCATCGAAGACGACCCTTACGGCGAACTGTGGTTCGACCAGCCCGCCCCCGCGCCGGTGGCCTCGTACTCGCCCCAGGTGATCCGCCTCTCCAGCGTCTCCAAGATCCTGTCTCCAGCCCTGCGCGTCGGCTGGATGATCGCCCCCGAAAGAGTCTCGCGCGCAGTGGAACTCCTCAAACAAGGCGCCGACCTCTGCGGCTCCTCGCTCACCCAGCAGATCACCACCGACCTGCTGACCGACACCACCTGGCTGGCAGCCCACATCGATGCGATCCGCGCCACCTACGGCACCAGAGCCCGCGCCCTGACCACCGCCCTCCGCACCACCTTCGCCGACCGCCTCCACTGCACCGACCCCACCGGCGGCATGTTCATCTGGGCCGAATTCACCGACAACACCAACACCGCCACCCTCCTCCCCACCGCCCTGAACTCCGGCGTAGCCTACGTCCCCGGCGCAGCGTTCGCCGTCTCCAACACCGCCGACAACTCCCTGCGCCTCTGCTTCACCACCTCCGACGAGGCCACCCTGACCGAAGCGGTCGACAGGCTGTCCTCGGCGATCGGCTAGCGACCGGCGCGCACCCGGCAGAACTTCCCAGCGCTCCGTGGCTCAGCCGAGGTATGGGCGCGGCCGTCGTTCGGCGAAGTGCTCGAGTCGCAGGCGTACGGTGGGATGCATCGGTAGATCATCCAGCTCGTCCGGTCCGACGAAGCGGACCTCGGTCGACTCGCTGCTGACAGCGAGCTCGCCGCCCACCACTCGACCGAAATAGGTGACAGCGAATTCCTGTCGCACCTCGCCGTCCGAGTACTCGATGACATGCTCCGGGTCGGTGTAGATCCCCAATAGTCCTGTGATCTCGGTGTCGAGGCCGGTTTCCTCTTTTGTCTCGCGTACGGCGCACTCTTCGAGCGTCTCGCCGATCTCCATCGCGCCACCCGGCAGCGACCAATTTCCGGAATCGCCCCTGCGCTGCATCAGGATTCGGCCTTCGCCATCCACGACAAGCATGGAGCCGCCAGGCACCAGGCTGTTCGCTTTCGGCGCGTGGGGATCACGGTAGTAGTCACGCCGTGAGCTCACGCGAGAGTCCTTCTGGGTAGTGGGTTGCCGAACCCCAGATCTGTTCGAATTGCTCGGCGAACGAGGTGAATATTCCGTGGGGGGACAGCTTCCGCAGGTGTAGCGCCGGGTGCTGATATCCGCGGGCCCGAATGAGGTAGGGGGTCACGATCATCTGGTCGTCGAACCGGAACACCGAGTTGTAGAGATGGGTGGTGTGCAGTCCGATATCGCAGCCGGGGGTATCGGTCAGCTCACCCAACATATTCAGTGCATTGCGGATCCGGCCGGGCAGCGTCCCGCTCATCTGCTCCAGCGCATCGCGTTCGGCGACATGGGGGCAGTCAGGGTCTGCGAAAGCCATTCGAATGCGGGTTCCGTCTCGGCACTTCGATGCGAGGATGTCCGCGGCGTTCGGAAGGAGTTCCAGC
>NZ_JBHWZY010001134.1:0-1805 GCF_042727815.1 Nocardia sp. NPDC060220 | reverse complement strand
GGATGCGCGCGGCCGCGACGGCGTCCTGCACCGCGAGATTGACTCCGACCCCGCCAACCGGTGACATCGTGTGCGCGGCATCGCCGATGCACAGCAGGCCGGGGACGTACCACCGGTCGAGCATGCCCACCGTCACCTCTAGCAGTTTGATGTCGTCCCAGGCCCGGATCGCCGCTGTCGCCTCGGTGGACCAGCCGAACAGTTCGGTGACGCGATCGCGTAGCCACCGCACGTCGTGTGCGGCGCGAAGCTCTGCGTCACAGCCCTTTTCGATGATGTAGCCGGTCTGGTAGTAGTCGCCGCGGTCGATGGCCACCGCGGAGTTGCCGTTGGTGAAGCGGGCCTGCACGGCACCGCCGTCGATGTCGTCCTCCGATTTCGGGATGCGGAAGAACCACATGTCCATCGGCACGTCCTCCATGCGCGGGCGCAGACCCGCGGCCTCGCGCGTCACGGAATCACGTCCGTCGCAGGCGATCACGAGATCTGCGCGCAGGGCGTGTTCGACGCCCTCGGCATCGAGATAGCGCACGCCTGCCACCCCGCCCGCCTCCTCGATCAGTCCGGTCGCGGTCGAGCGCATGCGCAGGGTGAAGGTCGGTTCCTCGGCCGCGGCGCTGGTGAGCAGGTCGAGGAAGTCCCATTGCGGCACCATGGCGATGTGCCGGTACTTGCCGGGAATTCGGGTGAAATCGGCGGCGACCACCATGCGGTCGCCCGCGTGCATGCACATCCGGGTGAGCTCGGAGCGCGGCAACCTGGCGAAGTTCGCGCCGAGCCCCAGTTCGTCGATCAGTCGCACCGTCGACGGGTGCACCGTGTCGCCGCGGAAATCCCGGAGGAAGTCGGCATGCTTTTCCAGCACGGTCACTTCGACGCCTGCTCTGGCGAGTAGGAGACCGGCCATCGTGCCCGCGGGGCCGCCGCCGACGATGCAACAGGTGGTCTTGTTCATGAGTGTTCCCCCTCGATGATTCCCGCCAAGTTCTACGACAAAGCGTAGTAGTGAATCCATCGGCCCGTCCAGGGTTTTCCGAAAGGGGTTGACCGGATGACGTGGCCACGCAATACTGAACTAGATGGTTCAGTATGACTTCCTAGACGCCTCGTTCGGGGCGCTCGCGGACCCCACACGGCGGGGCATCCTCGAGCAACTCGGGCGTGGACCCGCGAGTATCAGCGAATTGGCCGAGCGATTCGAGATGACCTTGACCGGCATCAAGAAGCACATCGGCCTGCTCGAGGACGTGGGCATGGTGGTCACCGAGAAGCGTGGGCGGGTGCGGTACTGCCGGATCTGTGAGCACGTCTTCGATCGTGAGGTGGCCTGGATGCAGGGTTATCGGCAGATGCTCGAAGCCCGGATGGACCGTCTCGGTGAATTCCTGCAACGAACGGAGCCAGAGCAATGAGCACCACCACCACCAACGACGCCGTCATCACCTCCACCTCGGACCGCGAAGTCCACATCGAACGCGATTTCGACGCCCCACTGGACCGGGTATGGGACGCCTACAGCCGCATCGAGCAGCTCTCCCGCTGGTGGGGTCGCGGCCATGTGGTCGACGTCGAGCGCTGGGAGTTCCGCAAGGGCGGCCACTGGCGTTTCGTCGAACACGACGGCGACGAGTCCTACGGATTCGAGGGCCGCTTTCGCGAGATCACCCCGAAGGAACGCATCGTGCAGTCCTTCGAGTGGGACGGCATGCCCGCCCACATCTGCATCGACTCGACCACCTTCATCGATCTCGGCGACGGCCGCACCAGGGTCGCCACCGACAGCATCTTCCACACGGCCGAGGAAC
>NZ_JBHWZY010001133.1:0-1810 GCF_042727815.1 Nocardia sp. NPDC060220 | reverse complement strand
GCTTCATCCTCGTCCCGCACCTGACGCCCGACGGGCTCGACCCCTTCGTCGACCGGGTGGTGCCGATCCTCCAGGAGCGCGGCGCCTTCCGCACGGTACTCTGCGGGCTACCCACCTGGGATGCCGTGCCGATCCCGGCCGCGCCGCGCCAGTCCGAACGGACAGGCACGAGGTGCGGTCCAATGACCAGCGAAGAGATCTGGCTGACCACCGACGAGGTCGCTGCGAGGCTCAAGATCCCGCCCAAAACACTGGCCACGTGGGCATCTGCCAATCGCGGACCACGATTCGCCAAGATCGGCCGGTACCGCCGCTACTTGCTTCGTGATGTCCAGCGGTGGGAGCAGGCGCAACTCGAGGCCGCTCGGTGCGAGCAGCCACCGAACACTTCTGCCTGACGGCCATCTACCGCGCCCACGAGCACACCTCTCCAGACGGGGGTGCCCCATTCGGCTTGTCCTCTGCCGTGTCCGAACTTTCGTTGAAAGGGGGACAACTCGATGCCGCGCCAAGCACTTCCCATCGGCACCTACGGCAAGGTCAAATCCACCCGGCAGCGCAATGGCAGCTGGCGAGCAACGACGCGCCACCGCGATGAGGACGGCATCAGCCGACCCGTCGACCGCTTCGGTGCCACCAAGGGCCAAGCGGAGAACGCACTCCGCCGCGCACTGGCTGAACGTACGAACTCGCGCGGCAAGCTCATCACCCGCGACACAACGCTGACCGAACTTGCTGACCTGTGGCTCGCCGAGAAGGCCGTCCAGGACGGCATCACGCCCCAGTCGCTCGACCTCTACCGTCGCGAGATCGACGTCTCGACCGACAAACGGGCCAAACCCGACGCGATCAAGATTAAATCCGCGTTGGGCGGGCTACGTGTCTGGGAAGCCTCGACATCGCGACTTGATGCCCACATCAAGCGCATCGCGCTCGACGGTCATCGGGAGAAGGCGCGGCGCCAGCGCGTCATCCTGTCCGAAATGATGGGCATGGCGGTTCGTCACGACGCGATAGACCGAAACCCTGTCCGTGAGGTGGCGGACCTGCCCCGCAAGCGCACCAAACCGCGCGCCGCCGATATCGAGGTTCTCTACGAGTTGCGTCAGCACCTCGACGAGTGGGTTAACGGCGCCCCACTCGACGGGTCGCCCGGATACACCTACGGACCCAAACGCAACCAACGAGTGCTCGATGTTGTCGACGTCGAACTCGGGACCGGCCCACGTCCAGGAGAAGCGTTGGCGTTGATTTGGTCCGATGTCGATCTCAAGGCCACGCCACCGCGGATCGCCTTCTCCGGCACCATCGTTCGTATCAAGGGCAAAGGTCTGATCCGTCAGCCACGAACGAAATCCGACTCGGGCTATCGGACCGTATTGATCCCGCCGTTCGTCGTCGAGACCTTGCGCCGCGTGCAAGCGGAAGCCAGTCCCAGCGAGCTGGATTTGGTCTTCCCGAACCGCGACGGCGGTATCTGGGACCCGAACAATTTCAACCGGCTCTGGAAGCAGGCGAGGGGAGACAAGTTCGCCTGGATCACCGCCAAGACCTTCCGCAAGACTGTCGCCACGATGATCGCGACCGTGCACAGTCCGGAGGACGCGGCCCGCCAACTCGGCCACTCGGGCGATAGTGTGACCCGCCGCCACTACATCGATCAACCGACGCAGGCACCCGACTTCACCGCCACTTTGGAGCGACTGAAAGGGTGAAAAGATGTTGTTTTCGTGTAGTGAGGGGTCAGAATAGTCAAAAACCAGGGTCAAACGATGACGTTTGCCCTGGTAGATGCTCCCCCATCTGGACT
>NZ_JBHWZY010001132.1:0-1819 GCF_042727815.1 Nocardia sp. NPDC060220 | reverse complement strand
ATTCCGCGGCGCCTGACCGGCGGCCCCTCAGGGCCGCGGACACGCGCGCGCCAGCGCGCCAACAAACACAGCGTCAAACCGTCCCGGGACTACCCAACCCCTGATCAGTCACTTCTCCAACCAGCCAGGTCAGCCCCCATACAAGCCCGCGGCCATTCGTCGAGCCCATGAGCGATCTCACTGGCACGTATCGCCCGCAACCCAGGAGTTTCGTCAGCTGGCAGGATGTAGGTGAACCCGAGACGTTCGTAATACGGACCGTTCCACGGCACCTGGGTGAACGTGGTGAGCGTGATCTCCTCGAGTCCGTTGCTCTTGGACCACGCCACCGCATGGTCGATCAGCCGCTTGCCGATCCGCGCCCCCGCATGGGCCGGGTCGACGGAAACCTGATCGATATGAGGCTGCCCGTCGACCAGCCCGAGAACCAGGTAGCCGATCGGCTGATCGTCGTCGTCCGGCCACACCCACGCCCGCCCCTCGACAACGAAGGCCCGCAACACCTCTCGCGAGGGCGGCTCGTCCTCGGCGATCGCGGTCATGCCCACCTCGGCGAACGGCGCACCGGCCCGCCGCTCGATCTCCTGCAGCGCCGCGATCTCGTCCTCGCGCGCGAGCCGGGCTGGTCCACCGGCCACCGGAGTGGCGATGATCCCGTTGAGCAGCGCGCGCAGGGCCCAGCGCGCACGGATGTCACCGGCGGTGCGCTGTACGGATTCGGCGGCGATATGCCGGTAGATCAGGTCAACGGCCCAGGTCGAAGTCGCGGGATCGAGGCCGCCGTCGCGCAGGAGAGCCAGCAACTGCTCGATCAGGCCGAGGGCGTGTTCGGTGGTGGGGAAACGGCCGAAGGCGACGAGCGCGAGACCGTCGTGGCGGCCGAGAGCCTCGATCGCGGACTCGACCAGCTGGGTCACCCTGGTACGCCAGTCACCCTCGGTGGGCGCCTTGACCTGGGACAAAACGTGGTCGAGCATGCCGGTCAGCAGGTCGTCGCGATGGGCGAGGTAGACGTACAGCGACGCGGCGCCGGTGTCGAGTTCCTTGGCGACCCGGCGCATGGTGAGCGCGGCCGCGCCCTCGGTGTCGAGGATGCGCAGTCCGGTCTCGATCACGAGTTCGCGGCTCAACGGGACTTTCGCCGGTCGGGCCCGGCGACTGACGGGTGCGGCGTTCATGCGCCGATCCTACGCGGCTGACGAACATCGTTTGGTACGAACGCCGTTCGAAATTTACCTTCGGACCTTATCCCCGGGCGTCGGTCCATCTATGCTGGCGGCGGAGACCAAGGTCGCGGTCTGCCGCACAGCGGGGTCGGCCGAGGCAGCGGTGAAGGCCAGTCCGACAAGGAGGCGTTGATGCACGCGCATTCGTCCACCGTGGCCATCGTGCCGGGGACCGGGATCGTCGCTCGATTCGGCGATGTCGTCGTCTATCTGGCCGGGGAGACGCCGTCGACCGATCGGTTACTCGGTGCGGTGGAAACCGTCGCCAACAACACCGCGGCGAGCGCGCCCGGTGCGGCCCTGGCGCAGCGCCTGGCGGGCGTGGTGTTCGGCGGCGCTTCTGCCCCACCGCCTTTCGGCGTGCTCGCCCCGACCGCCGACGGGATGCTGATCCTGTTGCGCGGCGCGGTGATCGCCGAGATCTCCGGTGCGGAGGGCAACCGCCGCCTCGCAGGCGACCGGGCCTTCACCTGGGTCGACGAGATCATCCGCGAACCTGTCCGCCGGATCGCGGTCGGCGCCGAGATGGCCGACCCCACCAGCGCCAATCCCCGCACCGACCTGCGCGCGGGCATCGTCACCGGCAACGGTTT
>NZ_JBHWZY010001131.1:0-1821 GCF_042727815.1 Nocardia sp. NPDC060220 | reverse complement strand
CGTCGAGGGCGAAGCCCTGTCGACCCTGGTCGTGAACAAGATCCGTGGCACCTTCAAGTCTGTCGCCGTCAAGGCGCCGGGCTTCGGTGACCGTCGCAAGGCCCAGCTGGCCGATATCGCCATCCTCACCGGTGGCGAGGTCATCAGCGAAGAGGTCGGCCTCTCCCTGGAGACCGCAGGCATCGAGCTGCTCGGCACCGCGCGCAAGGTCGTCATCACCAAGGACGAGACCACCATCGTCGAGGGTGCGGGCGACGCGGAGGCCATCAAGGGCCGCGTGGCGCAGATCCGCGCCGAGATCGAGTCCTCGGATTCGGACTACGACCGTGAGAAGCTGCAGGAACGTCTGGCCAAGCTGGCCGGCGGCGTCGCGGTGATCAAGGCCGGTGCCGCCACCGAGGTCGAGCTCAAGGAGCGCAAGCACCGCATCGAAGATGCCGTGCGCAACGCCAAGGCCGCCGTCGAAGAGGGCATCGTCGCCGGTGGTGGCGTCGCGCTGCTGCAGGCCGCCCCCGCGCTCGACGGCTTCAGCGGCCTGACCGCTGACGAGGCGACCGGTGTCAACATCGTGCGCGTCGCGCTGTCGGCTCCGCTCAAGCAGATCGCCTTCAACGCGGGCCTCGAGCCCGGCGTCGTGGCCGAGAAGGTCTCCAACCTCCCCGAGGGCGAAGGCCTGAACGCCGACACCGGTGTCTACGAGAACCTGCTGGCCGCCGGCGTTGCCGACCCGGTCAAGGTCACCCGCTCGGCCCTGCAGAACGCGGCCTCCATCGCCGCGCTCTTCCTCACCACCGAGGCAGTAGTCGCCGACAAGCCGGAGAAGTCCGCCCCCGCGGGCGACCCCACCGGCGGCATGGGCGGCATGGACTTCTGATCTCCTGATCAGCTGGCCCAACGCAAATCACGTAGACCGGTCCACCACTCGGTGGGCCGGTCTTCGGCATGAAATAGGGGGAGTGAACGTGGCGATCGTCCACACGGTCCGCAAGTACTGGTTGTTCTGTGTACTGATGGGGATAATTTGCGGCTGGGCGATCCTGTCGGGTCTGCTCGACCTGGTCGACGGCACGGTCACATGTCACGACTGGAGCCCCCTCGTCCTGGATTTCACCAGCTACGACATGGCCCCAGACGATAACTCGTGTGCGATGTCGAAGTCCGGCGCCAACTACGCGGACGTGAAGATGATCAACAATGTCCTGGACTCGGTGCGGGTCATCATCGGTGCGGCGATGTTGTGGATAGGTTGTTCGAGCCTGAACGACCTGGCGAAGAAGGATCTCGCACCGCCGTCGGACGGGTAGTCGGGTGAGTCACGTCTCGTGGTCGACTGCGATGACCAGTTGTGGGCGGATGGGGAGCGGGCCAGGGCTGGTGTTGTGGAGCGCTGCTAGGTGCAGGCAACCGTCCGAGGATTCCCACGAGGCTGTCTCGACGTAGAGCATGCCGAGACCGGAGCCGTCGCGTGCGATGCCCGTACGGATTGCAGCACCGACATCGTCGTGTTCGAGCATGCTGGTTCGGTCGAGATCGGTTATGTACAGCGGCATGTGCGGCGCGACTGCCCCCAGTAGGCCTTGGGTACGCCAACTCCGCGCTGCGTCGTACTCGTCCAGGGTGAGGCCGACGACCTGAAGGAACTGGAATCGGCCGTTCGGCGAGTCGACGGGACCGAGTTCGGGATCGGCGGTGAAAGCGAATGCGCGGATCAGCGAATCCTGGCGGTCGAGGAAGATCGGGCCGTTGGCATCGACATGGTCACCAGCTTCGAACCAGTTGCCCGAGGAGTAGACGTAGCGAGCCAGATTCTGAAGGAAGCGG
>NZ_JBHWZY010001130.1:0-1825 GCF_042727815.1 Nocardia sp. NPDC060220 | reverse complement strand
GGTGCGATCGTCGCGGCGCAGCAGGCGGAAGGCCATACGCAGGCTTCGGTCGAGCAGGAAGGCGATGGCGAAGCTGATCGGGACCATGCCGACCACTCTTGTCGGTCACCGGTTGGTTCCTCCTTCGACGTGGGCTGAGCGTAGCCGAGGTCGAGCGTTTTTCAAAAACGCTTCATGGTGTATTCGAATTAGCTAATTTGAAACGTGTTCTACACGCTCTCTCGAAGGAAAATTCCATGCTGACTCCCCAGGACGAACTGCTCTGCCACCAACTGCCGACGACCTTCGACCACGTCGCCCAGAGCGATCTGCGCTGGACCGAACGCGTCGTGCTCTACGGCTTCGACACCACCGGCCGGGTCAGCGTCATGACCGGCATGGCGCGCTACCCCAACCGCAATGTGATGGACGCCTACGCGATGGTCACCATCGACGGCACGGCGCACGTGGCGCGGTTCTCGCGCGAGATCAGCGGCAAGTACGACGACCTGGGCGCCTGGCAGATCGGCCCCTACCGCTACGAGATCACCGAGCCGCTGCGCGGCGTGCGCGCGACCCTCGGCGACAACGACCACGGCCTGCGCCTGGAACTGAACTTCGCCGGCCAGTTCCCCGCCTACGAGCAGGAACCCGCCTTCTTCCGCACCCGTGGCCGGGTCCGTGAGGACGCCCGCCGCTATTACCAGAACGGTGAGATCTCCGGGTGGCTCGAGGTCGACGGCGAACGCATCGAGATCGATCCCGGCACGTGGTGGTTCGGCCGTGACCACTCGTGGGGCACCCGTCACGGCGGCGGTGGCGGCAGCCTCGGTGAGGGCGGCGGCTTGCAGCCTTCGGAGATTCCCGACGGCGTGCTGTACTTCATGGGCATCTTCCAGTTCGACGACGAGCTGGTGCATTTCGCGCAGCGCGAGACCGCCGACGGGCAGCGCTGGCACTTCGAGGGGTCGATCCAGCGCCCGATCGAGGCGGAAGTACCGACCGTGCCGATCGTCAGCGTGACCCATGACCTGAAGTTCCGTGACGACTTCCGGATCGTGTCGGAGGGCTCGTTCACCACCGACGCCGCCGACGGCAGCGTGCGTACCTTCGCCGTCACCGCACTGCACGATTTCTGGCCCGGTCTGGCCGGCTACGACATGTATCGTGGCTACGCGTCGGGGATCTGGAAGGGCGAGTCCTACAGCGACGGCTACACCGTAGATCTCTCCGATACCGCCGAACTGCGCCCGGTGAGCATGCTCACCGAGACTTTCGTCGAGGTCGAGTCCAGCGACGGCAAGGTGGGCTACGGCCTGGTCGAGATGGTGTTCATGGGCCGCAATGCCCGGTACGGGTACGAGGGCTACTGATGACTACTCGCCCCACCGCCGAGGACCTGCCGAGCGCTGTCGTTCCCGTGTTGCGCCACGGTTTTCCCGACGCCGAGTCCGCGCGGGTGACGAACTGGTCCGCCAGCCCGCGTGGTCTCGCCACCGAGACCTTCCTGTTCGACCTCGAACGGGAGGACACCGAGCCGGTCTCGCTGGTGCTGCGCCGCCCGCCCGAGGTGGCGCTGTTCCCCGACTACGACCTGTTGCGTCAGGTCCTGGTCATGCGCCGCCTGGCCGATACTCCGATCGCCGTTCCGGCGGTGCGGTGGCTCGAACGCGACGACACGACGCTGGGTAGCCCGTATTTCGTCATGGACCGCATCGATGGCTCGGCCCCGGGCGACCTGCCGTCCTACCACTCGGCGGGTCTGTACTTCGACGCCGAACCCGCCGATCGCGCCAAGATGTGGTGGGGCTGCGTCGACACCATCGCCGAGATCCACCAACTCGAC
>NZ_JBHWZY010001129.1:0-1825 GCF_042727815.1 Nocardia sp. NPDC060220 | reverse complement strand
TCTCCGGCCAGCGTTCGCGCAGCGCCTTCAGCAGTGTGCGGAACGGGTCCGACGGGGACGGGTGCAGGTACAGGACTGCCGCCCGGAGTGATCAACCTGGTCAACGGGGCGGGTCCGGTGATCTCCGATGTCGTGCTGGCCGACCCACGACTGGCAGGCGTGCACTTCACCGGGTCGACGGCCACCTTCCAGCACCTGTGGCGCGAGGTGGCGCAGCGTTTGGACGGCTACCGCACCTATCCGCGGCTGGTCGGGGAGACCGGCGGCAAGGATTTCGTGCTCGCACACCCGTCGGCCGATCCGGCGGTACTCACCACCGCGCTGCTGCGCGGCGCGTTCGACTATCAGGGCCAGAAGTGCTCGGCCGCTTCGCGAGCCTTCATCCCGCGTTCGGTATGGGCGACGATGTCGGAAGACCTGATCGAACGGACATCGAACCTGCGCTACGGCGATGTCACCGATTTCACCAATTTCGGTGGGGCACTGATCGATCGACACGCCTTCGACCGCAACACCGCCGCGCTCGAGCGCGCCAAGGCCACACCGGGCCTGACCGTGGTGGCGGGCGGACACAGCGATGACAGTGTCGGCTGGTTCGTCGACCCGACGATCGTGGTCGGTGACGATCCCACCGACGAGGTCTTCGGCACCGAGTACTTCGGCCCGATCCTGGCGGTGCACGTCTACGACGACAGCACCCCGACAGCCTTCGCCGACGCGATGGACCTCGTCGACAGCGGCAGCCCCTACGGGCTCACCGGCTCGGTCATCGCACAGGACCGCACCGCGATCACCGCGGCGACCGACCGGCTCACCTTCGCCGCGGGCAACTTCTACATCAACGACAAACCGTCCGGGGCGGTCGTGGGCCAGCAGCCCTTCGGCGGTGGACGCGCGTCCGGCACCAACGACAAGGCCGGTTCCCCGCAGAACCTGCTGCGCTGGACCTCCGCGCGCACGATCAAGGAAACCTTCGTTGCGCCCACCGAGCATCGCTACCCTCACCAGGCACCGGAGGTCGGCTGATGTCTGCTCTGCTGCGTTCGACCATGCTCGCCGCCGCGCGTTCACCCCGACTGGAGCGCACCATCACTCGACTGCCGATCAGCCGGGCGGTGGTGGCCCGCTTCGTCGCGGGCACCAGCACCGAGGAGGCGGTGCGGGCCACCGAATCACTGTTGCGCTCAGGACGCTTCGTCAGCATCGACTACCTGGGCGAGGACACCACCGACCTAGGGGGCGCCGAGGCGACCGTCGCGCAGTACCGGACCTTGATCGCCGCGCTCGGCGCACTCCCCCAGTCCGAGGTGGCCACGGGAGCTGTTCGGCCACTGGAGGTTTCGGTGAAGCTGTCCGCGCTCGGGCAGGCCGTGCCGAGCGGCGGTCACGCCATCGCCCGCGAGCACGCCCGCCAGATCTGCGCCGCCGCCGAGGCCGCGGGAATCTGGGTCACCGTCGACGCCGAAGACCACACCACCACAGATTCGACGCTGTCGATCGTGCGCGAACTCCGCGCCGACTACCCGTGGCTGGGCACGGTGCTGCAGGCGTATCTGCGCCGCACCGAGGACGACTGCCGCGCGATGGCGGGCCCGGGCTCGCGAATCAGGCTGTGCAAGGGCGCCTATGACGAACCCGAATCGGTCGCCTTCCGCGACAAGGCCGAGGTCGACGCGTCGTACATGCGGTGCCTCGGCGTGCTCACCGCGGGCGCGGGCTATCCGATGATCGCCTCGCACGACCCGGCCGTGATCACCGCGGCCGGGGTGGGTGTGCAGTCGGCACAGCGCAAGACCGAGGAGTACGAATACCAGATGCTGTACCC
>NZ_JBHWZY010001128.1:0-1828 GCF_042727815.1 Nocardia sp. NPDC060220 | reverse complement strand
GCCCATGCTGCTGCAACCCGGCGTCCTCACCCTTGCCTGGGGCAGCGTCATCCGGCAGCTCGCCGCCGCGCTCGACATCGAACTCGATTCGGTCACACAACATTTCGAACGGTTGCCGGCCACCGGTGATCTCACCGTCGGCGACCGCACCATCGCCGCGGGTACGGCCGCCGCGCTGCGCTTCCAAGTCCACGGCATCCGCGCCGACCGCGAGGTGCTCACCCTCGAGCACGTCACCCGTCTGCATCCCGACCTGGCTCCCGATTGGCCACAGCCGACCGGAAAGGGTGGCTACCGCGTCGAAATCCAGGGCGAACCGGACTACCGCCTGGACCTGCAGCTCACCAGCGACGGTGACCACGCTCTCGCCGGTGTGGTCGGCACCGCTGCCCGCCTGGTCAGTGCCGTCTCGGCGGTGGTCGAGGCCCGCCCCGGTCTGCTCACCGCCACCGATCTGCCCCTCACCACCGGCCGTGGACTGATGTCCTGACGGCCCGCTGTTCCGCGACTCGACTGGTGCCGAAAATCTAGAACACGTTATAGTTCGGCTGATCGGGCGACGATGCGGTCGGCCCGTGCTCGGAAGGGTGGACAAGTGCGGGCCTGGGATGACGCAGCCGATGTCGTGGTCGTCGGATACGGCGGAGCGGGTGCGGCCGCAGCGCTGGCCGCGCGGGAATCCGGCGCCGAAGTGCTGGCCGTCGACCGGTATCTGGGTGGCGGCGCTACGGCACTGTCCGGTGGCATCGTGTACGCGGGTGGCGGCACCTGGGTGCAACGCGACGCGGGCATCGACGACGACGTCGACACCATGCTCGCGTACCTGCAGGCCGAGGTCGGTGACGCCGTGAGCGCCGCGACGCTGCGCCGATTCTGCGAAGAGTCCCCGGCGATGATCGACTGGCTGACCGGGCACGGCGTGCCCTTCCAGCCCTCGGTGTGCCCGTACAAGACGTCCTATCCGACCGATGACTACTACCTGTACTACTCGGGCAGCGAGAACTCCGGCGGTTACCGCGATCTCGCGAAACCGCGTCAACGCGGTCACCGCACGCACGGTCCCGGCGTCTCGGGCAAGGCGCTGTTCGGGCCGCTGGCGGCGTCGGCGTCCGAGCACGGCGTTCGCGTCCGGACCGGAACCAGGGCGACGCGGCTCGTTGTCGAGGACGGGCGCGTGACGGGCATCGAGGCGCTCACGATCGCCGACGCGCCCGCGGCGGTACGGCGACGATTCGCCGCGCTCGCTCGGATCTCGGCGAAACCCGGTGTGTATCACCAGGGTTTGCGCCGGGCGGTGGAAAAGCTGCTGGCCCGGATCGAGCGCAGATACGGTGTGCCGGTCCGGATCCAGGCGAGATCCGGCGTGGTGCTCACCACGGGTGGGTTCATCGCGAACGGGGAGATGGTCGCACGGCACGCCCCCGCGTATCCGTGGTCGCAGGGACTGCCGCTGGGGAGCGCCGGTGACGACGGCAGCGGCATCACCATGGCGCTCGACATCGGTGCGGCGAGCGGCAAGATGGACGCGCTGTCGACCTGGCGGTTCATCGCGCCGCCCAGCGCCTTCTTCGGAGCGATCGCGGTGAATGCCCTGGGCGAGCGCATGATCGACGAGTCTCGCTACGGCGCGGCCCTCGGCGCGGCCATCGCCGCCAGTCCGGGTCATCGCGCGTGGCTGCTCGTCGACGCGGAGCTGGAGGCCGAGGCTCGCGGTCAGATCGGTACCCAGTCGGTGTGGTTCCAGCGAATGCAGACCGAGCGTTTACTGCGGATCGGGCGCGTCTCGGGGAACACCGTCGAGGAGGTGGCCGCACGCGCCGGTATCGAC
>NZ_JBHWZY010001127.1:0-1830 GCF_042727815.1 Nocardia sp. NPDC060220 | reverse complement strand
GCAACCGCACGGACCGTATGCCCTCGCCGGTTACTCCTTCGGTGCCGCGGTGGCCTTCGAGATCGCCAAGCGACTCGAGGCCGAGGGTGAGCGGGTCGATTTCCTCGGCAGCTTCAACCTGCCACCGCATATCAAGTACCGGATGGACGAGCTGGACTTCACCGAGACCGCGGCGAATCTGGCGATGTTCCTCGACCTGATCAGCAAGCGGCAGGCCGCCGAATTGCCCGCCGAGCTGCGCGCACTGCCCAAGAGCCGGCAGCTCGCACGCCTGATCGAGCTCGCCCCACCCGAACGGATCGCCGAACTCGATCTGGACCTGACGAAGTTCACGGCATGGGCCGAGCTCGCCGACGGTCTCACCGGCCTGGGCCGCACGTATTCGCCCAGTGGTGCCGTGCGCTCGATGAGCGTGTTCTGCGCGGTTCCCCTGCGCGGCACCAAACAAGACTGGATCGACAACGAACTCAGCCGGTGGGACGAGTTCACCACTGAACCCAACCGCTACATCGACGTCCCCGGCGAGCACTACACGCTGATGGGGCCACGGCACGTCACCGCGTTCCAGTCCGTTCTGCGCAAGGAACTCGACCGGGCACTCGCCGACGCCGACCGATAGGGAGAAACACGTTGCACGGCAAGAAGATTCTGATCACCGGCGGGACCGGGCAGGTCGCCAGACCTGTCGCCGAGGCGCTCGCCGCAGACAACGAGGTCTGGTGTCTCGGCCGCTTCGGGACACCGGGTGTCGAAGCCGAACTGCGCGAGGTCGGTGTGATCACGCGTCAGTGGGACATGAACGACACCACCGCCGCGGGCTACGAACAGCTGCCCACCGATTTCACCCACGTACTGCACTCTGCGGTCCATCGCGGTGACGGCAGCGATTTCGAGGACGCGCTCGGCATCAACGCCACCGCCTGTGCGCGGCTCATGACACACTGCCGCACCGCCGAGTCGTTCCTGTTCGTCTCGACCGGCGCGCTCTACAAACGGCAGACCCTCGACCACGCCTATCGCGAATCCGACCCGATCGACGGCGTCGCCGACTGGCTGCCCACCTACCCGGTCGGCAAGATCGCCGCCGAAGGCACCGTGCGGGCGATGGCCAACGTGCTCGAACTGCCGACCACGATCGCCCGGCTCAACATCGCCTACGGTCCCGGCGGATACGGCGGTGTGCCGATGCTGTATTTCCAGCGGATGCTGGCCGGGGAACCGATTCCGGTTCCGCTGGAGGGGCAGAACTGGTGTTCGCTGCTCTACACCGACGACCTCGTCGCCCATGTTCCCGACCTGTGGAACGCGGCGTCGGTGCCGGCCAGGCTCGTCAACTGGGGTGGTGACGAATCGGTGGGTATCACCGACTGTGTGCGATACCTCGAAGAGCTCAGCGGTATCGAGGCGAAACTCGTCCCCGCCGAGGTCACCCGTGAGACCTACCAGTTCGATCCCGAACTGCGCCGGTCCCTCACCGGCCCGTGCACGGTCGACTGGCGCGACGGTATTCGTCGCACGCTCGCCGCGCACCACCCGGCGCACGTGCGTCAGGTGACGCCGTCATGAGCCGCGCACAGGTGACGACGCCGAACATCGAGGCCATCCGCACGTCCTACGACGGTTTCGCCACGCGCGATGTCGGCAAGATCCTGTCCGTCCTGCACGACGACGTGGAATGGGTCCACCCGGACGGCATGCACAAGTACGGCCTCGGCGGAACCAAGATCGGCCACGACGGAATCAAGCAGTCGGCGATCAGGCCGAGCACCTCGCGTTCGCGTTCGGTCAGGGAGCCGCCGCGCCCCTGGCCCTGGCCGTGCTCGTCCTGGC
>NZ_JBHWZY010001126.1:0-1838 GCF_042727815.1 Nocardia sp. NPDC060220 | reverse complement strand
GCCTTGGTCTCCTGGTACAGGAACGACTTGTTGGCCGAACCGCCGCCCTTGGCCATGAACAGGAACTTGTACACCGGGTTGTCGGCGTCGCCCTCGGTCGAGTACAGCTCGATCTGGGCAGGCAGGTTGGTGCCGGTGTTCTTCTCGTCCCACATGGTGATCGGGGCGAGCTGGGAGTAGCGCAGGTTCAGCTTGGTGTAGGCGTCGAAGATGCCGCGGCTGAGCCATTCGGCGTCGTCGGCACCGGTGAGCACGCCCTCGCTCTTCTTGCCCATCACGATCGCGGTGCCGGTGTCCTGACACATCGGCAGCACGCCGCCTGCGGAGATGTTGAGGTTCTTGAGCAGGTCGAGCGCGACGAAGCGGTCGTTGCCCGAGGACTCGGGGTCGTCGATGATCTTGCGCAGCTGCCGCAGGTGCGCGGGGCGCAGGTAGTGGCTGATGTCGTGGATCGCCGTCTCGGTCAGCAGCCGCAGCGCCTCGGGCTCGACCTGCAAGAAGGTGCGCCCGTTGTGCTCGAAGGTGCTGACCCCCTCGCTGGTGAGCAGGCGGTAGGGCGTCTCGTCGGCGCCGATGGGCAGCAGATCGGAATAGCGGAACTCCGGCGCGGTCACGGATCGCACTCCTTCGGGCAGGGCGGGCACCGCAACACTGCGGAGCACCAGGCATGGCTGGTCACAAAGCAATCCGCAGCCTATCGACCACCCACACCCGCACGACGGTTAGGCAACCCTATGTGAGGTTCCTGACCTACCCTAACTAATATCGAGGTTGCACGTTCAACCCAAACGGTGCTACCCATTCTCCGGGCGGTGGCGGGAGTGCACCGTTCAATCCGAAGCCTGCACCTTCAGAATCTGGAGCTCGATCGTGACCGATCCACAGTGGCTCGATGATGTCGAAATGCGTGCCTGGCTGGGCTATGTCCGAACCCGCGACCTGATCGCCGCGGCGATCGGGCGCGACGCCGGCCGGGCAGCCAACCTGAGCTATGTCGAGTATTCCGTGCTGGTCTACCTAGCCGATGCGCCAGGTCAGCGACTCACCTTCGCCGACCTGGCCTGCGCGCTCGAATGGTCGCAGAGCCGGCTCTCGCACCAGATCACCCGCATGCAGAAGCGCGGTCTGGTCTCCCGCGAGACGATGCCGCACGACCAGCGCCGGACCGTGGCCAAGCTGACCCCGACGGGCGGGCAACTGCTCACCACGGCCGCGCCCGCCCATGTGCGCAGTGTGCGCAAGCACATGATCGATGTCCTCGATCGCGACCAGCTCGCGACCCTCGCGGAGATCTACGACGTGCTCGTCGATCACCACCGCGGCGCGAAGTCGGCCGAACCGGTCGGCCGGCTACAGACCGCCGCGCCCGGCGAGGACTAGGACCCGCCGCTGCCGCCCCCGCCGGAGGAGTCGGGGCGGGCCTTGCCCAACCCGCCGCGCGCGATGCTGCCACCTTTGGTGGGTGCGCCGCGATCGAAGACGTCGCCGCTGGTCGGCCGCAGGAAACTGCCCGCCGCCAGGGCGACAGCGACGCCGATCGCCGGGTAGACGAACGTATCGGTGTGCTGATACCAGAAGCGCGAGTACGTGGTATCGCTCGTGTCGCACTGGTCGTCGGCCACGCGGACATTGGTCGTCTTGTCCACGCAGACACCGACCGACGCCGGCGTGGCGGCGGTCGAGGTCGTGGTAGTCACCCGCGATGTCGTTGTCGGCGGCGGCTTCGAGGTGGTCGTGAGGGTGGTCGACGCCGCGCGCGGTGCCGGTTTCGGGGTGGCGGTGCCACATCCGGCCGAGACCAGCGCCACCGCCACCACGGCGGGCAGCGTGTAGGACAC
>NZ_JBHWZY010001125.1:0-1840 GCF_042727815.1 Nocardia sp. NPDC060220 | reverse complement strand
GTGGACGGCGCGCCGGGCCGCGTCGACGAGACGTTCGCCGCGGCCGAGTAGCACACCCGGTAGGGCGAGTTCGCCGGTGAACGGCTCGAACTCGCGGGGGGCGACGCCGATCCGGACGCCATTGTCGGCATCCCAGCACCGCAGGGTCACCACATCGATCGACACAACGGATTGCTCCACGTCATCCCATCCTGCCTCGAGCTGCTCTGCTCCGGGCGCAGTACGTTGTCACCGGCCGGTACCGCGGTTCACGGTACGGATGCTCCGATTCTTCCCTGCCGACCGACATCAGCGGGCCGCTCCCTCCGGTCGGCGACCGAACCCGCGACAGCGCGGTCGCGCCGATCCGGGCCGTGCCCGGTCAGCACCACCGGTACCCGCAACCGCTCGGCCAGCCACGCTGCCGGGTCGGTGTCGATCGGCACGAGAATCGGTGTCGCAGCGAGGAGTTGGCCGGTGAGCCGCTGCTGGTGATCGAGATCACGCCACCGGCCGGGGACCAGTACGGCCGATCTGCCCGTCGGCGTCTCGTATGCCTGTGCGGCGCAGAGGGTTCCGGGCACGTCGAGGTGGTTGACGACCAGCCCGTCGATCCCGCCGCACACGTCGACGGCGTAGCGCAGCAGGATCGGATCCAGGTGTCCCTGCCGAAACGCACCCTGATAGCGCCCGGTGCCGTTGTGCGGTTCGGGAAAACCGAGCGGCGCTTCGGTCGGCAGCGGACCCGCGCCGTGCCGGGTCATATAGGTGCGGGTGACGCCGAGAACCGCGGCGGATCCGCCGATGTCGCGGATCATGGCGCGGGCGTTGCGTGGCTCGACCGTCGACCAGGTGGTGTGCGGGTGCAGGCCGCGCCACTCGTCGAGTAACACACCCTGCGCGCCCTCGAACACCAATCGGCCATCGTGCGCGATCCGGGCGAGTTCCTCCGCACCGGTGATGCGGACGGCTCGCGCGAAATCGCCGTACATCGCCACCAGGGCATCGATCGATTCGTACCCGTGCGCGCTGGGGCCGATGAGGTCCTCGTAGTGCGCCGCGAGCCGATCCAGTTTGGCGCGCAGCACGGCAGGAGCCCGGCAGTCGGCAACGCTCGGCGCGTCGTTCTCCAGTGCGTACCAGGCTGTTTCACCGATACCGCGGCCGCAGGAACCGTGCCGCGAAGTACCCCTCGCGTCCTCGCGCGCACGGTTCGCCGCGATGTGGATCGGCGTGGTCAGCAGGGCGCGGCCGTCGACGGCGAGCAGGCCGAGCGGGTCGTGCACACCGAGCGCCGCCACCTGTTCGGACTCGGCGGCGAGCGCGATCGGCTCGACCAGCATGTGCCGCGACAGGAGCGTCGGGACCCCCGAGAAAGTCCCCGATCCGAATTGCGCGAAGGTGTGGTGGCGACCGTCGGCCACGACGTTGTGCGCGGCCTGCGCACCGCCGTTGAACCGCACCACGGCCGCCACCCCGAGATCGGCCTCGGGCGAGCACAACCAGTCGACCGTGGCGCCCTTGCCCGCGTCACCGAAGCCCAGATCGACGACGACGAGGTGCCTGTCACCGAACACCTGGCTCATCGCCCCGGCGGCAGCGCGCGCGGCGCCTGGCCGGGCTTCGAGCCGAGCGCTCGGCCGACCGCATCGGCCTCATCACTCGATCCGACGTCGCGCAGATCGGCCAGACCGGTGTCAAGATCGACCCGGTCCTCGCCCAATCCGATGGTCAGCGCGATCAGTTCGCAGACCGCGCCGGGGTCGTCGAGTTTCAGGAAGTTCTGCCCGAGCAACGCCCGCCAGTGTTCGGCGATGTCCGGATCCCGGTAGTACGACGACTGATTCGGCAGGATGTAGTA
>NZ_JBHWZY010001124.1:0-1849 GCF_042727815.1 Nocardia sp. NPDC060220 | reverse complement strand
GCAAACAAACCCGCCAAGACGGCCGCGAGAATGATGGGTGACGACAAGAAGCTCGCGTCGAAGTCGCTAAACGACGACTGTGGCCCGGTTCGTACGAACCGGGCCACAGTGTTGTCATGGGGTCAGCCGCCGGTGACCACGCAGGATTCCCCGAAGCGGAAGCCCCGGCCGACCGTCACATTCGCGCTGCTGGCGATGCCGTCCTGGACGGCGGTCATCGTGTGGGCGCCGGTGTAGGACGGCACCCAGTTGAACATGGCGACGCCGTCGGTCGGCGCGACCACGGCCAGCAGCGCGCCGTTGTCGTAGAAGGCGACAGGAATGATGCCGACACTGAGCCTGGCCAGCAATTGGTGGGTGCATCCGGTGCCGTAGTCGGTTGCCGAGCCGACGCTGAGGTTGGGTTTCACCGTCAATTGCGAAACTCCGGCCGAGGCGGTGGGTGCACCGAGGGTCGCGGCCAGCATCGCCGTCCCGAGGGCAGCAACGGTGATGGCGAATTTCCTGTCACTCATATTTCTCACGTCCTTGTGCTGCGGGGCCGACCGAACGCGAGGCCGGCGAGTCGGTCCCCATCCTCACCCCATCGCGGGACCGATGGTGGGAGAACACACGAACCGTTTCGCCGACCTCGTCGCGCCGGCTACAGCTGCGACCAGAGTGCGGGAGTGTTCGGTGGCGTCCAATTCGGGTCGTGCACGGTGTGCGCCTGCCTGCAGCTATAGGTCGCGCCCTGATAGGTGACTTTGTCGCCGATGGCATAGGTGGCGCCCTGACGCCACGGCGATCCGCCGGGGGCGGCCGTGGTTGTCGGATGCTCGTGCCCGGGGGTAGTCGTCACCGGCGGTTTCGTGGTTGTAGCTGGGGGTTTCGTGGTCGTAGGCGGTGTGGTGGTCGGGGCCGGGGTATTGGTGGTCGGCGGGGAAGTGGTGGGTTTCGGGGTGGTCGTCGGCGGCCGTGTGCCGCCCCCGCCGCTCACCTCGAGATCGACGCAACTGTAGAAGGCCGCTGCCGTATCACCGATATTCCAGACCGCGCGCAATTTCTGACGGCCGGAATAACTCGACAAATCAACGGTATGGGTCACCTCCATGGACGGCTGTTCGTTCCGGCCGTCGAACACAGCAATTCTGGTGTTGCCGATGAAGTATTCCCAATTCAGCGTGCGATGATTCGCGGTATTCTTCCATGTGAAACTCGCACTGCCGGAGACTTTCTGCGGCACCCAGCCGAGGCTGTCGTCGTCGAGCTCAGGGTATTTGTTCGCACTACAGGTGGTGAGCCCCTTCGGTCCCTCCACGCTCTGCGGCTCGTATTTCACCGCGCCGCAGGGCACGAGGCCACGGGCGCATTGCTCCTGCCTGCTCGCGGGTCCGGTGATCCAACCGTGCGCGGTGGCACTCCCGGCGGGCACCAACGCGGTGACGATGGGCGCCAATGCCATTGCTCCGGCGAAGAACAGGATTCGACTTCTCACTATCAATACTCCTTGGAAACGCACGCGGAGGACGACAGGGGCAGGCTTGCCGTCCGGGAAACATTTCGAGCGATGACACTGAACACTTCGATATCGAACTGTGATTCCGAAGATTAGGGTTACGAAGATCATCCGTCAACCGTCCCGGTAGCGAAAAATACTGCTACCGGCCGGTATTCGCGGATAATTTCCCAACTGTGCGAATACAGCGAATATCCGCGTTTGGAACCAACCGGTATCCATCCGAAGCAAACGGCCGGTTAATCTCGCTGCTGTGCGGGGTGTACAGATTTGCCATCGGTTGTAGATAGGTAGCCATGTCGACAACAAGCTGTCTTACTGTTCGAGGGCGAGCACCCACAGCAGGGAGCC
>NZ_JBHWZY010001123.1:0-1858 GCF_042727815.1 Nocardia sp. NPDC060220 | reverse complement strand
CACCTTGGTCGCGGCTGCCACGGCGGCTGCGCTCGCACCGCCGAGTTCGGTCGCGGCGCTGGCGGTGGCGCTCGGACTGCTCGGGGTGGGCTGGAATCTGGGACTGGTCGCGGGGACGACGATGATCGCGGATGCGACGCCGGTCGCCACCCGGGCTCGGACACAGGGCACCGTCGATGTGGGCATCGCGGTCGCGGGCGCTGGGGGCGGGCTGGGATCCGGGGTCATCGTGGCATTCGCCGACTACCCGGGTCTGGCGTTCCTCGGTGCGGGGATCGCGCTGCTGATCGTGCCCGCATTGGCGTGGGCCACTCGTCGGCCTGCGGTTCGCGACGAGGTCGTGCGGGTCGAGACCTGAGCGTTGTGGTGACAGCTCGTCCTGGCAAGAGGCTGGGGCCGTGCGATGATCTGGCGATGAAAGGTCAGACGAGTACCGCCCGGCTGTTGACACTGTTCGGTGGTGTCGCGCTCGTGATGCTGATGGTCAACTGGAGCCTGATGCGCGCGGTCGCGTTCGCGGTGATCTGGGCGGTCGCGGCGGGCGTGCTGGTGTTGCGTGACCGGCGCCGTGGTGCCGAGGACACCGCGCCCGCCGTGGTTTCCGACGCAGGCGTCTCAGACTCCGGCGAGCGCTGAGGCCAGATCCGGCACATCCAGGGCCTGCATGGCCTGCTGGCGCACATCAGCGCAGTGCTGCTGGGTGACGGCATCGATCACCTCGCGGTTGCGAGCCACCGCCACATTGATGCCGCCGCTGCGCACCGCCCAGTTCTGCACTGTGGCGTTGAACGACACGCGCGCCACAGTGACTCCCTGCGCACGCCAATTATCGAGATCCGGGGCCATCATCTCGCACAGGTGCGCGGCCGCCTCATCGGAGATTTCCGGCGCGCCCTCGGCCGACGGCGGCAGACCGGGATCAGGTGCCTCGGTGCTGGTAGCGCAGCCGGCGACAACCAGCAGCCCGATCAACACGGCCCCTCGTAGATGTGTGAACACGACGCTGTCCCTCCGGTAGAGGTTTTTCCTTGCTCAGTGCGAATGCCCGCCTTTCGACGGCTCAAACAGCGGTCCACGGCCGGAAATCGCTGGGGGAAGCAGGGATTCGGACAGCCGGCCTGGAATAGAGCGAGGCTGGTTCGACAGCGCGCCCAGTTCGGCCGAACGGCGTTCTGCCGCGATCAATGCCTGACCGAAAGCCGAACGCACACCACCCCGCTCGAGTTCTCGCATCGCCCCTGCGGTCGTTCCCTCGGGTGAGGTGACGGCAGCGCGCAACTCCACGCAAGACCGGCCCGACTCGGTCAACAACGCGGCCGAACCGAGCATGGTCTGCTGCACCAACTGGGTGGCTACCTCCCGGGACAGACCCAGCTGCACCGAGGCGTCGATCATGGCCTCGATCACCAGAAAGAAATACGCGGGCCCCGAACCCGACACCGCGGTCACCGCGTCCATCTGCGACTCGGCGACGGTCACCACCTTGCCGACCGCCTCCATCACCTCACCGACCAGCCGCAACTGCTCCTCGCTACAGTGACGGCCCGCCGCGATGGCGCTCATGCCCTGGCCGACCAGCATCGGGGTGTTCGACATGACCCGCACCACCGGGAAACCGGCGGGCAGCTCAGCTTCCATCCGTGCCGTCGATACACCCGCGGCCAGCGACACCAGCACCTGATCGCGCGCCCTGCCAACCATCGACTCGGCCAGTTCGGCGAGCACGCCGTCCACATCGCGCGGTTTCACCGCGATCACCATCAGATCCGCATTCTCGGTCGCATCCGCGAGACTGGTCATCGCCCGGATGCCGAACCGCTCGACCCGCGCCAACACCCGCCCCACAACCACCAGATCC
>NZ_JBHWZY010001122.1:0-1867 GCF_042727815.1 Nocardia sp. NPDC060220 | reverse complement strand
GGACATCGGCGCGGTGCCGAGTTCGGGGTAGTGCTGGGTCCAGCTACCCTCTGCGGGCTTGGGCCAACGAGCCATGATGTACTCCTGAAAAGCGGTATCGGTGGTCTATTCGATCGGTTCTTCACCGAGCACCGTGGTGCGCAACATCTCTCGCGCGGAACCCGACGGGTAGGGCGCGGCGCGGTGGATGACACCGCGGTTGTCCCAGATCACCGTGTCCCCGACCGCCCAGGTGTGGCGGTAGACGCGGTCGGGTGCGGTGCAGCGGCTCAGCAGTCCGTCGAGCAGGGCCCTGCTCTCGTCGGCGGGCATCCCGACGACGTGATCGGTCGACGCGCCGAGAACCAGCGAGCGCCGTCCTGATTTGTGCGTCCAGATCAGCGGGTGTTCCTTGATCGGACGTCGGCGCCATGCCACCAGTTGTTCGGGCGTCGGGTCCGCGTTCACCCCGCGCTGCGACGCCTCGAGCGAATGCACCACGCGCAAGGAACGCAGCGAGGTCTGTTCCGCGGCGGACAGGTCGTCGAAAGCCTTGTAGGTGCTGGCGAATTCGGTCTCACCGCCGATGGCGGCGACGGCCTTGGCGGTGAGCACGGTCGCCATCTGCGGGTACGCGTCGTCTTCGGGCGTGCAGCCGTCGATATGCCAGTCGAAGGTCGCGCGGAGGTAGCTCGCCGACGAGTTCTTGGTGGTGTCGAGGCTGACCCGATAGATGCCCTCCACCGGATGGTGCCCGGGTGAGGTGTCCACCTGTCCGAGCGTGCGGCAGAACGCAACCTGGGTTTCGGGGTCCAGATGCAGGTCCCGGAAGACCAGCACTCCGTTCTCCTCGAGGGCCGACATCACGGTCGCGGCGACGCTGCTGTCGCTGAGCAATTGCTCGCGCCGAATGCCGATCACCTCGGCTCCGACGGCCTGGCCGAGTTTCTCGATGGTAATCGTCATGATGAAAGTTCCTTCGTGTCCTACGGCCAGGGAGCGCTGACGCGCGCGAGTTCGGCGTCGGCGCTGTCGACGGGCTTGGGTTGTTGGAAGATCTCGACGGCCATCGCGACCATGACCAGCGAATACACCAGGTGCAGCAGGTGTATCGCGTCCTCGGGCAATTCCTCGAGCGAGAACTTGTCGCAGTAGGACAGGGCGTCCTCGACACGCGGGAAGCACGCGTCGTAGAAGTCGATCAATTCCTGCATGGGACTGGCCAGGCGGCGGGCGTAGCGCTCGGCTTCGGTCTTCAAGCACCAGTCGACGGCGAACCGTTCGAGGTCGGCGAAGGCGGGCGGCAGCATGGTCGATGTCATCGCGCATCGGCCCCGGCGAGATCGTGCCGGTAGACGTCGACCCAGTCGGCGACGGCCTTGTGGAAGTGGCGCACCAGGATTTCCTGATCATTGACCGGGAAGTGGGTCAGGCCTGCGGTGCGGTACGCCGATTCCAGCGCGGTCTGGGTGCCGGTGAGCATGCCCGCGTCCTGGAGCGCGAACTCCTTGAAGACGACCGAGGCGACCTCGTGCTCGACCCGTTCACGGACCGTGCGCGCGGGCTGGAAGCACAGCATTCCCTCGAACCGGTGGGAATGGTAGGAGGTCGGCCAATAGCGGTAGAGCAGATACCAGCCGCGGTAGATGAGGATCTCGATATTGGGGAAGATCTGGAAGTTGTCGATACCCCACGGCTCGATCCGGCCGGGATTCAAGCCCTTGGGCAGCTCGCCCAGCTCCGGCGACTCCCACGGGCCGACCAGGCCGCTACGGGTCACCCGTTCGATCGGATACATGAACTCCGGCGGCATCGTCCAGCGTCGCGCGCCGCCGGTGGAGACCATCCGATGTGGGCCGTCGACCTGGAAATGCGCGCACTCGAAACC
>NZ_JBHWZY010001121.1:0-1868 GCF_042727815.1 Nocardia sp. NPDC060220 | reverse complement strand
ATCTGCAACAAGGTCTCCGAACGGGCGAACGCCGACGTCCGCACCAGCTCCGGGACATCACGCTGGATCAGATACAGGCCGGCGCCCGAGACTGCCTTCTTCTTGCCGAAGAGGCTCTTCTTCGAGGCGGCCTTGTGGATTTTCGCCACCTGACCTGCGAATTCCTCCGCCTTGGCTACCGCGGCCGCTTGGCTCGGTTCCTTGGGGTCGGGGATGTAGGAGGCGAAGCTGACCTCGTCGAACATGGGCGGAGGCACCATCTGCGCGACGAGTTGGTCGGCCGGGACCTCCGGATGGCGATCGACAAGGCGTTCTTGCATGGACAAATCGTACGGACGTGGTTGCATCGATCCCTATGCAGCGTATCCACAATGTGACCCAGCTCGCAGACCTCGACGCCGACGCACTGGCCAGGTGCTATGCCTACCCACGGCATCTGGACGGTCCGTGGGTACGGGCGAACTTCGTCAGCAGCATCGACGGCGCGTTCACCGTCGACGGTGTTTCGGCAGGCTTGGGCACCGAGGCGGACAAGACAGTGTTCACGGTCCTGCGTGAACTGGCCGACGTGATCGTGATCGGCGCAGGAACCCTGCGCGCGGAGAACTACGGCGGCGCGCACCCCGACCCGCAACGGCGCATCGCGCACCATCGGCACGGGATCGGTGGTCACCCCGACGGCACCCCGCCACCGATCGCGGTGGTCACCGCGACCGCCAAGCTCGATCCGGGGTCGAAGTTCTTCACCGACGCCGAGGTGCCGCCGCTGATCGTCACCACCAGCCACGCGGACCCGAAGCAGGTCAGTGCGCTCGAAGACGCGGGCGCGCAGATAGTGGTCGCCGGTGAGGCCGCGATCATGCCCGCCGCGCTGATCCGGGTGTTCGCCGAGCGCGGTCTGCACCGGGTGCTGTGTGAAGGCGGACCGCATCTTTTCGGGCAGCTGGCCGAGGCCGGCCTGGTCGACGAGCTCTGCCTGACCACCGCCCCGATGCTGGTCGGGGGCGCGGGCGGGCGAATCTCGCTGTCGGCGAGCACTTTCGACCTGCCGATGGCACGCAAGCAGCTGGTGCTCGCCGAGGACGGCACCGTCGCGGCCCGTTGGGCCCGTCGATGAAACCTGGCGCCGAACCTGGCAGTGTGTAGCGCATGCGTTGGACTCGGGCCGCGGCAACGGCCGCGACACTGTCGATCATGCTCGCGGGCTGTGGGGCCGGGCCGTCGGATCGGCCCGTCGTCGCCGTCGAGCGTCCCGGGGCAGGCGGCGCGCAGACCGAAGCGCCCGCGCCGCAGGACCTGGCCAAGGCCGAGGTGCCCAAAACCGATCTGGCCTGGCGTGATTGCACCGCGGCCACGTTGAGCTCGCTCGACTTCGGCGCCGCTCCCGCGGGTCTGGTCCTCGAGTGCGCCGAGTTCTCGACCCCGATCGATACCGCGGGCACCGTGCTCGGCACGTTCCGGGCCGGCGCCCTGCGCGCTCGCCTGCCGCAGACGCCCACCGACGCGGCCCCGTTGGTGCTCACCTCCGGTTCGGACCGTTCGTCGGCCTCGACGCTGGCCGGTCTGGCGATCGGGCCCAACAGCGCGTTGCTGGCCGCGCAGCCGATCGTCGCGGTGGATCGACGCGGCATCGGCGCCTCCCAGCCCATCGACTGCATTCCGGCGCAGCTGCGCGCGGTGATGACCGACCTCGGACAGACCGGGGTGGGCAACGCCGATCAGGTCGGCGCCGTCGCGGGCTTCAGCCAGGACGCCACCATCGCCTGCCGCGATTTCCTGCAGCCCTACGAGGGCACGTTCGACGCGCCGCACGCCGCCGACGACATCGAGCAGCTGCGCAAGCAATGGCAGGTCGAGAAGATCAACGT
>NZ_JBHWZY010001120.1:0-1869 GCF_042727815.1 Nocardia sp. NPDC060220 | reverse complement strand
GACATCAGCGATTCTGCCGAAGGGCTGCTACACATCTCCGCGAACATATGGCCCGCTTACCGGAAGATTCAGTTTGAATCTCTTGCGCACTCGTTTGCCTGGGAGAATTACCACAGCTCCGAAAATCAGCAGTTCGCCTACGTGCCGAGCCAACGCCTTTCTCAACAGTCAGGGCTGCGCGCTGCAAGTGCTAGCTTCGATCAAGTCGACGCCGATGGCCGACCTGCAACTAAAAGCTACACCGCCCCCGCAGGATTTCAGGGGAACCTACTGTATGTGCGCGAGGACATCGTGCGAATGTTTGCCCAGGATCGGGCATTGATCACCTTCAGTTGGGGCGAACGACAAATAAGCATATCTGGGCCCCGTGACATGCCAGAGCGAATTCGAGTCATATATCAGTCTCACAAGAATATTTGGCGCACGCATCGTATAGTTGCCGATTGATCCGCATTTGAGGTTCCCCCGCTATCCGGAGAAGCTGGTCTTCCCCTTGTTCCGTGGAGTCGCGTTGCTGGACTTCATGCCACAATGGTTGGGTTCTCGTACTCTATCGGTGTCAGCATGCCGAGGCTGCTGTGACGCCGCTGTCGGTTGTGGAAGATCTCGAGGTAGTCGAAGATCGCATTGGCCAGCTCGATCCGGGGGTTCCAGCGGCGGCGGTTCAGTAGCTCGACCTGCATGCGGGACCAGGACGACTCCATCATCGCGTTGTCGTAGCAGTCGCCCACGCTGCCCATCGACGGCACGAGGCCGGAGACCTTGGCGCGCTCGGTGAACGCCCACGAACCGAACTGCACGCCCTGGTCGGTATGGATGATCGCGCCCTTGCCCGGGCGGCGGCTGTCGATGGCCATGCCCAGCGCGTTGGTGACCAAGGCCGCGGTCTGCGAGAAGTCGGGGTGGCACAAGAATCTAGCAACGTAACTCCGGAAAAGCCGGAAAGACCAGCGGTTATCTGGTTCCAGAGGGAACCCGGTGATGATAGATGGCTTCGTACTCGTCGGGTGATCGCCAGCCGAGCTTCTTCTGGATACGCTGGGAGTTGTACCAGCCGTCGATGTAGGCAACAGGGCGTTCTCGGCGTCTTCCCTTGTCCGCCAACTGTTTCGATACACCAACTCGGTCTTCAGGGTGGAGAGAGAATTCTCATTGGACCACCTGGATCGCATTGACAGCGAGGCCCCCTGATCATCGTGTGCGGTAGCCACGCAACTCAGGTGCCATCGATCACGCGTTCTTGCAGCGAGCGATCGAAGGAGAGGTCCGTTGTCCTACGTCGGTGACCTCGATCGGGATGGGCTGACCATGACCGACCATCGAAAATCGTTCGGAAACAGAGAATTTGGGTCGGCTCGGTTCGAACTGATGGTCAAGCACGCCTGACCCGAAAAGATCACCGAAACGGAGGCACCGCTGCGCCCGAACGGCAATGAAGCTCGGTCCTGCACATGGCGCGGCTACTCCAGGTATCCAAGCCGACTCCTGCGCGTACGTGAAGCATAAGGTGACAACAATTTTGACCGCACTCCAATCAGATGGATCGCAGTGCGGTTACCCTTCGCCGTATCCAGAAGCTCCCGCGGTCGTTTGGTGGGCATTCCCGGGGCCGGGCGCTATATACATTTCAACCGTTGATTTCACGTCAATATGTATTGGCGCAGAGAATTACGCTCGACGGCTGAAAGATCCAGGGCCTCCTCATGGCCGACGGGCATGACTCCCGCTTCGATGCCCGCAATTGCTAGGTCCAGAGCTCCAGGATATACCTCGCGATCAATCGGCGCGTGGAATGCAGTTTCGTCGTGGGCGCATGCCCGCCTGCATATCGATTCTCGTCGAACCCAGGGGTGAACATCCTGACTAGCC
>NZ_JBHWZY010001119.1:0-1870 GCF_042727815.1 Nocardia sp. NPDC060220 | reverse complement strand
GGCGTTACCCTGCCTTCTTCCACGCCCTGCTCGACGCGGGCGTGTACGCGCCGCCGAGCGCGTTCGAGGCATGGTTCGTCTCCGCGGCACTCGACGAGGACGCGTTCGACCGTATCGCCGCCGCTCTGCCCGCCGCCGCCCTCGCGGCCGCGGCCGCAACCCCCGAAGGATCCCCAGCGTGAGCTCCGACCAGCCCGACGCAGAATTCGCCCCAGTCCCGGCGGATAGCGACGAGGCGCCCCATCCTGCCCCCGCCGCCGCACCTCCCGCCCTCGACGACGACCCGTCGAGTGTCGAAACCATCGTGCACGTGCTGCGCCACGGCGAAGTGCACAACCCGAACGGCATCCTCTACGGTCGCCTGCCCGGCTTCAGCCTCTCGGTGGCCGGTCGCTCGCAGGCCGGTGCCGTCGCGCGCTCGCTGGCCGATCACGACATCGCGATGGTGATCGCCTCCCCGTTGCAGCGCGCCCAGGAGACCGCAGCGCCGATCGCGGCCGCCCACGACCTGATCGTGCGCACCGACGAGAACCTGATCGAAGCGGGCAACACCTTCGAGGGCCTGCGCGTCTCCGTCGGTGACGGGGCGCTGCGCAAGCCGCGGCACTGGTGGAAGCTGCGCGACCCGTTCACCCCGTCCTGGGGCGAGCCGTATCTGCAGATCGCTCATCGCATGCTCGCCGCGGTGAACAAGGCCCGCGTCGAGGCCGCCGGTCACGAGGTGGTGCTGGTCTCGCATCAGCTGCCCGTGTGGACGCTGCGCCGTTTCCTGCAGGGTCAGCGGTTGTGGCACGACCCGCGCAACCGGCAGTGCTCGCTGGCGTCGCTGACCTCGCTGGTCTACCACGGCGACACGCTCGTCGACATCGTCTATTCCGAGCCCGCCGGGGCGTCGGATCCGTCGGTTCACGGCGCATGACACGCTGCACCTCGTCGGGAACCGCCCGTGGCCGTCGGCCGCGGGCGCTGACCGCCGTTCTGTCCGCCCTGCTGGTGATCATCGCCGCGGCGGGCTGCTCGACGGGTACCGATGCGGTCGCCACCGGTGGTGGGACCTTCGAATTCGTCTCACCCGGTGGTAAAACGGATATCTACTACGATCCGCCCGCCACGCGCGGGACGATCGGCACGCTCTCGGGGCCCGATCTGATGAACGAGGGAAAGACCGTTTCGGTCGACGATTTCCCGAACCAGATCGTGGTCGTGAACCTGTGGGGACAGTGGTGTGGCCCGTGCCGCGCCGAGTCGCCCGCTCTCGAAAAAGTCTTCGCGGCGACCAGAGATCAAGGCGTCGCGTTCCTGGGGATCAATGTCCGTGACCATCAGCGCGACAAAGCCCAGGACTTCGTAGTGGACAACAAGATCGAATACCCGTCCATCTACGACCCGTCGATGCGGACCTTGCTCGCTCTCGGCGGAAACTTTCCCACCAGTGTTATTCCGACCACGTTGATCCTGGATCGTCAGCACCGGGTCGCCGCGGTCTTCCTTCGCTCGCTATTGGCCGAAGACCTTCAGCCCGTGGTCGAGCGCATCGCCGCCGAGGAGAAGCAGTGAGCAGCCGTCGTCGTCCAGGAAATCTGACCGCGTGTCGTCCCCGTCAGGGCGCCCGCCGAATGGGTGCGGGCTGGACGGTCGACGACCGTTGGGCCGGCATCGCGACCGTGCCGCGCAGTGTCGCCGGCGCCGGTCTGTTCGATTTCGGCCCCGCTGATCCGGCCGAGACCGAGCGAACCCTGTCGTTGCCGCGCGACGAGCAGCATGACATGGATACGGACACCGACGAGTGATTCCGCTCGCCGCAGTCGGGGATTCCTTCCAGCAGACGGCGGCATCGGGTCCGCTTCTGCTGGCGCTGGGAGCCTGCCTG
>NZ_JBHWZY010001118.1:0-1871 GCF_042727815.1 Nocardia sp. NPDC060220 | reverse complement strand
CGAAGCCCTTGCACAACTCACGACCGCGACCAGTCGCCTCCTCGGAGCCGCAACCTCGGACGCCGAGTCGAGTGCCAAGTTGCTGAAGCTCTTGACGCTGGCGTCGGAATTCACGGATGGCGCCGACTGCCGATGCCCGGTGTGCGGCGAAGGTGAACTCAACGAACGGTGGCGAGGCAATGCTCGACAGACCGTCGCCGAGATCCGGACCCGCACAACAGAGCTCGCCGAGGCGGAACGACAGCACAGCACGGCATCGGCCGCCGTTCGCCAGCTGATCAGACCGCTCCCCGCGATCCTGTCGAACTGCCCGATCGAGTCGGGTGACGCCGTCAACGCGTGGCGGCAATGGGCCGAGCTCGCTACCGCCGAACATGCAGCGCTGCCCGCCCAGCTGCGAGACCGACATCGGCGGGTTCACGAGGCATTTGCCGATCTGAAGACCCGTGCTCACACCGAACTGGCTCGGCTCGACGACGTGTGGTCACCCCTTGCCCGACAGGTCGCGACCTGGGCCGACAGCGCTAGTGCGTGCGTCGGCGCGGCCGACGAACTGAAGACGGTCAAGACCGCGGAGATCTGGCTCAAGAACGCGGCTGTAGCCCTACGCGACGAGCGGATGCGACCGCTGACCGAACTGTCGCAGCGGGTCTGGACGACACTGCGGCAGCAGAGCAATGTCGAGCTCGGCGGTGTCGTATTGGAAGGCACGGCACAAACTCGACGGGTCAGCCTCGACGTGACAGTCGACGGTGTCGCCGGAGCGGCTCTCGGGGTCATGAGCCAGGGCGAGCTGCACTCGCTCGGACTCTCGTTGTTTCTCCCCCGAGCCACAGCTGAACAGAGTCCATTCCGATTCCTGATGATCGACGACCCCGTCCAGTCGATGGACCCGACGAAGGTCGATGGGTTGGCTCGAGTGCTCGCCGACGTCGCTCGCACGAGGCAAGTGATCGTATTCACCCACGACCTGCGGCTTCCAGAAGCAGTGCGGCGCTTGCAGATTCCCGCGACGGTCCTCGACGTTCAGCGCCGGGAACGATCTGTAGTCGAAGTCCGGGTTTCAATCGACCCGGTCCGCCGCTACATCGACGACGCCCGCGCTCTGAGCCTCACCCGTAATCTTCCGCGCGAAGAAGCCGACGAGATGATCGCGCTCTGCTGCCGACTCGCGATCGAATCCGCCGCCACCACCCAGGTCAGGAGAGTCCTCGGCGAGCACGGGTTCCGGCAATCCGACATCACCGAACAGCTCGACAAAGCCGAACGCACCGTGCAGAAGCTGGCACTGGCCGTGTTCTACGACCGGACCAGGGAATCCGACATTCTCGCCCACCTCGACCGCGAGCTCGCCCCCTGGGCCTCGACCGTTGTCCGGATATGCAACAGCGGTGCCCATGGCAGCACCCGTGACGAACTCGGCGACCTGATCAACCGCGCGGAAAGGATGGCCAAGTGGCTCAACCGTTGAGCTCCGTCAACTCGCGTCTGCGGACCGCAGACAACCTCATCACGGACGCAGGATCCGATATCGGTGGGATGTGGCCCCGAGCCAGCGCCTGGATGTTGCGAATCGCCATGGAGCAGGCTATTCGGGAATTGTGGCGAGCCGTTTCACCGAAGATGGAGCGAGTGACAGTGCGAGCGCAACTTCTCGTGCTACCCAAGTACATCGGTGAGGAAGCGGCCGGCGAAGCGCGACTGCTGTGGTCAGAGCTGTCGACGACGGCACACCACAACGACTATCAGCTCGCTCCGGCCGTCGAGGAACTGCGGCGCTGGCAGGAAGCCGCCGAACGAGTTGCCAATGCAATCGACGCCGCGATCAGCGCAAGAAACGCTGGCGCGACACCACCGAGCGGCTGACGAGC
>NZ_JBHWZY010001117.1:0-1874 GCF_042727815.1 Nocardia sp. NPDC060220 | reverse complement strand
CGAACTGTCGACTGGCCGCATCTTGCCATCCCGGCCCAATCGCTTGTTCAACCGGGAATCGGCCTCAGTTGAACAAGTCCGAATCGAAGCGATAGTCTTTGATGACAGTCCAACTAGTTCCGCGATCATTCGATCGGACCACGTTCCATGGGTCTCGAATATTCGACGAGTTGCCGCCAATCGGTCTTCCCGGGAAAGTGGTAGACCTTGCTCGGCATTAACATGGACGGCGAACAAGAAGGCGTCTGTTTCGGAGCCATCGAAGAACGAGACATTGATTGTCGATTCGCCGCGTTTCCGCGCTGCCATAAGTCGGTGAGCGCCATCGATCACCTCCATCGTTTCTCGGTTGACGACGATTGGTGGAGCAGTGATACCTGCCTCGATCAACTCTTGAACATGTCGAATATCGATGCCACGCACTCTTGGTGAGCTGGCAAGTCTTAGTTTGTCAATCGCTATCGGCTGAGGAGTTGAGCAGAGGTGGGTCCACATGACATTAGAGTCATCATCGGAGCGCGATTCGCGGGGACTCGTCCCCGAAATGAGAAAATCGATATCCTTCAGGGACTCAGGGTTGATTGCTCCGGCAGAAGCGGGCAACGACGTCACGGAATCGCTAGTAGAAAGATCGCCTGTCACGCTGGTAGTCGTGTCCGTCGAGTGCGACAACAACCACAAACGATCAGGATCAACCAACATGGAACCTCCCCGTCCCTGGTGAAGTGCAAGTCCCGCCAGGATGACGCGAACCATTGAACCGGCTCGCACGCATGAACGATTCGCCCCGGCAGCTAAGCTGAACTTTGCCTTACATAGAGGTTGGACGCGGTGCCTACCGAAGCGGTTCCAGCTCTATTGAGTGATACGCATCACTTTTATTCTGGCTGTGAGCACGCCGGTAGAGGCTGCGAGCCGGGTTCCTGGTTGTCTGCCAGTGTCAGCGTGGACGGGCGACGATCGAAGTATCCACCGCGACGATAGGCATCGGTGCTTCCGCGCTACGGACTGGAACCCGGACCCGTGCGAAGGCCTTTCGGCGGTACTCGTTCGGCTACGCCTGGACCGGAGACCGGCCTCGAGCCGTGAATGATCCGCAGGAGGCCGTGTATACCCTTAGGCCACAGCTTGCGGCTGACACGTCGGCGACAACGCCGATTCCGCTAGATCTGCCGATGTGACACCCAGGACCCGTATCGCTCTCCGGGCCGTGATGATCCCGGTCGTGTCGGCTCAGTGTGTGGCTGTCTCCGATGCCGAGCCGTTGCGGGAATACCCCAGACGCGGCGGCTCGGCGGCCGGTTCCGGCAGTTGTGGACGCTTGGCGCGGGCCAGGTAGGCCAGGGCGCCCGCCCCGGCGAGCGCGATCGACGCGAGCAGCGGATTACGAAGCTTCATTCGACCACTGTGGCACAAACAGATTCGACGTGTCGCGTGGCACCATAACTGCGTGACCTCACCCAACCAGACGGCCGTGGCAACTCTGCACACCAACCACGGCGATATCAGGATCGCGCTTTTCGGTAACCACGCCCCGAAGACGGTGCGCAACTTCGTCGGTCTCGCCGACGGCACCGCGCCGTACTCCACCGTCAATGCCGGTGGGACGGAAAGTGGCCCGTTCTACGACGGCGCCGTCTTTCACCGGATCATTCCGGGGTTCATGATCCAGGGCGGCGATCCGACAGGCACCGGCCGTGGTGGGCCGGGCTTCGAGTTCGCCGACGAGTTCCACCCGGATCTGCGCTTCGACCGGGGCTATCTGCTCGCGATGGCGAATGCGGGCGCCGGCACCGAGACCAACGGTTCGCAGTTCTTCATCACCGTCGGCGCGCAGCCGCACCTCAACCGCAAGCATTCGATCTTCGGGGAGG
>NZ_JBHWZY010001116.1:0-1876 GCF_042727815.1 Nocardia sp. NPDC060220 | reverse complement strand
AGTTCGCGATAGATCGACTCGACGGACACGTCGCGGCGCACGTGATCGCCGATCACCGCCCTGATGTGCCGGGCGGCCAGGCGAGGCTTGTTCAGTTCGTCGCCGATCAGGAACAGGTATCCCTTCTTGCCGCGCTTGTCCCATGCGTCCGTCGCGACATGCTCGGCGACGAAATAAGCGGCCAGTTCATAGCTTTCGGACTTCTGCCCGCCACCGCCGCCTTCGAGCAGGATCGCCCGCAGCTGTTCGTCCATCCGGTTGTCGGATTCGAACTGCCCGATCTGTAACGGCACCCGGTCGGTGTCGGCGTCGCCGATCGCGCCGAACAGGACCTGCGGGTCCTGCGCGTACCCCTTGTTCTTCAGCAGCCCGTGCAGCTTTCCCAGCTTGTCCTGCATGATGCGTGGCACCCGGCCCATCGACCCGGTCACATCGAACAGCACGGCCACCGGCAGTGAGTTCCCGTGCTCGGCCGAGTCCCGGCACTCGCGCGTGCCGACCCCGAAGGGATCGAGCAGCGGATGCGCGCACCACGTGTCATACGGCTTCGCCCGCATCTCGGCCGTGTACCCGAAATCGTCCACCCCCTGCCGCGCCCGATACGTCTTGCCCGCCCGGTAGGCGGTGTCATCCCAGTTCCCGTACCCCATCCGAACCACACCCTCTCGCCTTGATCGTTGTTTTAGTCTATTCAACTAAAACAACGATCGTCAAGGCGCCGGGGCGAATTCGCCGGAGCCGATCAGCAGGAGGCAGCGCCGTCCGGCAGAGGCGTCAAGCGCGAGGCGACGAGAACGACACCGGGACCGGGCCTACCGCCCGGGCCGGCATGCCAGGTGACATTGTCCGAGGTGAGCGGAGCGGCGCAGGCTCGACAGACGACGACACCCTCGGTCACGTGACCGCAGTCGCGATGAACCACCGACAGCGGCGGCCCATCCGCACCGGCGAGCCAGCGATCTCCCCACGCCAGCAGCATGGTCAGGATCGGGTAGAGATCGCGACCGCGGTCGGTGAGGACGTACTCGGTGCGGGTCGGGTTCTCCTGGTACACCCTGGTTTCCACGATCCCGTGGTCGCACAGGGTACGAAGGCGATAGGTCAGCACATTGGACGCGATGCCGAGGTCTCGACGCAGGTCCTCGAAGCGGCTGATGCCGAGGAACAGGTCGCGCAGGATCAGGGGAGTCCACCGCTCCCCCACGATGCCGACGGTACGGGCGATCGAGCACGCGATATCGGCGAGGTCCACTTTTGCCATAGCACTCAGGATAGTCCATTGCTTTTTGCAAGTCAGCTGGTTACGGTCGGGAGGCACCTGAACGATTCGCCACAGAGGAAGGTGTATTTCCCATGCCCGACGCCCTTGCCGATCCGGTGTCCACCGATTCGGTCGCCCGATTCCGGCGCGCGACCACCGACAACGACATCCCCGCCCTGCTCGACACCTTGACCGACGATGCCGAGCTCATCTCACCGGTGTCGGGGCGGCTCGTCTTCCGTGGCCGAACCGACCTCGCCCCGTTGCTCACCCTCGTCTATCGCGCGGTCAGCGATCTGCGATGGACCGACACACTCGGCACCGGCGACACCCGAGTCCTGTTGGGCGAAGCCAGGTTCGGGCCTTTCCGGATGACCGAGGCGATGGTGCTCGACCTCGATTCCGACGGCCGCATCCGGCGCATGCGCCCACACTTGCGACCCTGGCTCGCGCTCACCGCCGTGGCGGTGTGGTTGGGCCCGAATCTGCTCCGGTATCCGGGAGCGGTGCGCCGGGCCGCGAGTTCTGGGCGGTAGCCACCGGACCGTCTTCGGCCAGGCCGTCCGGGGTGAGCTCGAGTCTGCGGGTGACCCCGATGTCGTCGAGGAAGCGTTC
>NZ_JBHWZY010001115.1:0-1882 GCF_042727815.1 Nocardia sp. NPDC060220 | reverse complement strand
CCAAGGAGCAGATGCTCCAGGTCGTCCTCGAGCGGTTACGTCGGCGCATGTTCGCCGCCACCAGTGACGCAGCGGGTCCGCATCCCGACCTGGCGACGGCAGCACGCGCGGTCTGGACTCGAACCTCCGACCCACGCATGCAGGCGGAGTTCCGGCTGTTCTTCGCCGCCTACGGCCGCGCCCTGCAAGCCCCCCAGCAGTTCGCGGACTTCCTCGACCACGTCGTCACCGATTGGATGGCCGCTTTACGCGAGGCGCAAATACCGGACACTGATGCTGAGACCGCCACCCGCACAGCCACATTGGTGATCGCGACGATTCGTGGACTGCTGCTCGATCTTCTCACTACCGGCGACCGGAACCGGGTCCAGGATGCTGCCGAAAGCTTCCTGAGCGCCCTCGAACGCCGACCGTAATCCTCGCCAACCCCCCGCGATCCGGTCGGACAACAGGTGTGCCCAGTTGGAACGATCGCAGCCGCCACCGACATGATTGGTGCATCGCCCCGAACGCTATCGAATCGCCATCCATGGCCTGCTGCGAACCGTCGCGCGAGTGGCCGCTCGGTCCGTGCCACCGCACACCGCGACGGACTTCGCGCTGACACTGCGGCGATTGTCGGCGGCGCACGGAATCTATGGGGACGTAAGTAGTTCCGCGATGGTGAGCGCCTCGGGCAGGGTCCAAGTTGCCGCTTCGTCAGCGAGCAGCTTTTCCCACGACGGTGCTCCGGCTTCCGCGCGGGCCGCGGTGTCGGAGCGGACCTTCAACGCGAGCATGCCGATCCTCATGAGAACAGGAATGTTGAGATGTCGAGCGGCGACGACGGTTTCACCAGCAATTGCGGCTGCGGTGGTCTTCGATACGCTGATCGCTCCGGCTGCGGCGTGTGCGGCGAGCAGCATCTCCGTGTGTTTGGCCGCTGCGGAAGTCACCAGCCGTGGCGTGCCCGTGGAGCGGTATGCCCCGAGGTGGGTGTGAGTTCGGATGACGACCTCGGTCGCGAGCATCCCTAGGCCCGGGGTCAGCATCCCGGAGCGCAGGTTCAACCCGTCGCCGGAGTTCGTTCCGGCGTACGCGTCATTGGCAAACTTTCGCAGGTCAGGGTTCGACATCTCGCCGAGAAGTGTCCAACCCGGCAGCGGCAAGTTCATCGGGGTGACAAAATCTGCCGCCCAGTGTTTCAACAGAAGCGCGACTGCGAGATGCCGCTCGGGCGCTTGGGCGAACGGCAGACCGGAGCGAGTTGTCGCAACCTTTTCGACCATCCGCTGTCCGTCCTCCCACCACGTACCTTCGAAGGTTCCCGTGCGGATCTGATTGAGGGCGGCGAAGAACCGGCCGATATCGTGGCCGGCCGACCGAACGCGGTGTGCCGGACCGCCGAATTTCGGGCCGGTGTAGTCGATGGGAAGGCGGGCGGTCTCCCTCTCCCATCGGCGCAGCAGGTCGGTCTTCTTCAACAAGGACAGGCCGCTGAGCACTGCAGCGTCTACCTGGTTGTCGTAGAGATTTCCGAGTGCGCCGATGAGCCCGGAGACGCCCACGACGACCAAGTCGCCACGTTCCCACGGAACCCTTTGGGCCGCCCGCCACCCATCGAGCTGGTGCAGCGCGATCGGGTCGAGGATGTCGGCGATGTCGGCCTCACCCCATCCCTCGACTTCGCGACGCTGCTGATGGTGGGCAGTGAGTTCGGAATAGGTGAGGCCGGTAGATGCGCTCACGATGCGCTTCGTGGCTGAGTGGTCTATCGGTTTGTCCGAAAGTGCTGATGCGGCAATCGATTCGATGTCTTCGAGGTCGCGTGTGAGTGCATCCAAGTTGTCGATGTAGTCGTCATCGATCGGCGAGACCCGGTCGCTCGAGTTGCCGCCATTGG
>NZ_JBHWZY010001114.1:0-1882 GCF_042727815.1 Nocardia sp. NPDC060220 | reverse complement strand
GTCTCGAGGATATGGGTGTATTCCACACCGACGTGGCGGCAGTACGCGTCACGCAGGATCGACAGCACATCGCGCAGCTTCATCCGCTCCTGGCCGTGGAAACCGCCCACGTCGAAGGTGCGGTCCAGGTCCCACAGGGTGAGGCCGTGCTCGGTGACATCGAGGTCGGGGTGGCTGCGGAACTTGTCCTTGACCAGGCGCAGCGGATCGGTGTCGGCCATCAGGTGACCGCGGTTGCGGTAGGCCGCGATCATCTCGAGCACCCGCGCGCTCTTGTCGACCCCGCGCGCGCTGATGTCCTTGCGCCAGCGGATCGGCTCGTACGGCACGCCCAGGCCGTGGAAGATCTCGTCGTAGAACTCGTCGGAGATCAGCAGGTTGTGGATGGTGCGCAGGAAATCGCCCGACTCGGCACCCTGGATGATGCGGTGGTCGTAGGTCGAGGTCAGCGTCATCAGCTTGCCGACGCCGATATCGGCGATCCGCTCGTCGCTCATGCCCTGGAACTCGGCGGGGTACTCCATCGCACCGGCGCCGATGATCGCGCCCTGGCCCGGCATGAGGCGCGGCACCGAGTGCACGGTGCCGATGGTGCCGGGGTTGGTCAGCGAGATGGTGACGCCGGAGAAGTCGTCGTTACCGAGCTTGCCCTCGCGTGCCCGGCGCACGACGTCCTCGTAGGCCGCGTGGAACTGACCGAAGCTCATGTCTTCGGTTTCCTTGATGGCGGCCACGGCCAGCGATCGGTTGCCGTCCTTGCCCTGGAGGTCGATCGCCAGGCCCAGGTTGGTGTGGGCCGGGGTGACCGAGTTCGGCTTGCCGTCGATCTCGGCGAAGTGGCGGTTCAGGTTCGGGAACGTCTTGATCGCCTGCACGATCGCGTAACCCAGCAGGTGGGTGAACGAGATCTTGCCGCCGCGGGTGCGGGCGAGGTGGTTGTTGATCACCAGGCGGTTGTCGATCATCAGCTTGGCCGGGATCGCGCGCACCGACGTCGCGGTGGGGATCGTCAGCGAGGCCGACATGTTCTTGGCGATCGCGGCGGCGGGGCCGCGCAGCACCTTGTTCTCCGGACCGGCGGCGGCAGCCTTGGGCGCGGTGGTGGCCGGTGCGTTCGACACCGGTGCAGGTGTGGTCTGCGGTGCGCGCACCGTCTTGGCGGCCGGAGCCGGAGCGGCGGCTGGAGCCGCGGCGGGCTTGGGCGGTGCCGTCGCTACCACGGCTTTGGGAGCCGGGGTCTGCGCAGCAGCCGCCTTGGGGGCTGCGGCTGCTGAGGGAGCGGAGGAGGCGACCGGTGCCTGGCTGTTAGCGGATTCGGTGGCTTCCGGCGTGTAGTCCGCGAGAAACTCGTGCCAACTCGCGTCGACCGAGGACGGGTCCTGTTTGAACTTCTGATACATCTCGTCGACTAGCCACTGGTTCTGTCCGAACTGGGAAGTTGAGCTGCTCACAGCTGGTGTTCGCCTCATTTCGTTCTTCGCGCTGCGACGTTTGTGACGTGCCCGGCAGGGGAATCAGCGGATGGCTGCCGATGCGCCCTCACCGAGCATATGCCCAGCGGTTGACAGGCGTCGCTACCGGTCTTGGGTCGACACTATGCCCTCTGCCTCCAGCCCCGCCGCCCAGAGTCGGGAGTACCGGCCGTTACTGGCGAGTAGGTCTGACGGTGCGCCGAATTCCACGATACGGCCGTGTTCGACCACCGCGACCAGATCGGCGCGCGCCGCGGTCGCGAGTCGATGCGCGACCACCACGGTGGTCCGCCCCCGTGTCAGCGATCGGCTCGCTACCAGCACCGATGCCTCGGTTTCCGGATCGAGGGTGGAGGTGGCCTCATCGAGGAGCAGCAGGTCGGGATCGACCAGTTCGGCCCTGGCCAAGG
>NZ_JBHWZY010001113.1:0-1888 GCF_042727815.1 Nocardia sp. NPDC060220 | reverse complement strand
TGCCCTATATCGACATCGTGGGCTCGCGGCTGCGCGTGGTCCAGGCCTAACAGCGGCTGGTCGCGCCGCTACCGCATGGCTGAGCGTCTACGGCCGGGTAACTCGTGTTCCCCGGCCGTTTCGCTACTGACTCGGCTGCGGCACTTGGCATTCGGTGACGCGCGGATTGAGCCCGATGTAGTTCGCGGGCCCCGCCGCGGCGGTGACCGCGATGGTCGCCCAGTCCGAACACTGCTTGGGCAGGTGAGCGAAGTGGTGCCGCTGGCCGGCCGCGAGCAGCCCGACAGCGACCCAGCCGAGCACGATGAGAACCAGAAGTTTTCCCCCGAGCCCGATTCCGGACTTCGCGGGTGGCGGCTGTCGCCCGCGCATAATCATCGTTCCTTCCCGGATTCGGTGTAACCCAGTCTATTACGCGAGGAATACACCGCAGGTCGGACGAGGTGAATACCCGACGACAGATCTTGCCGCTACCGGGTGGTCCGCGCTCCCCCGCACCGCGACTTCCGGCTTTCCGGCCGAGCCGCGACAGGTGGGCGGATGCCGTGCCGGATCGCGTTCGCGGTGTGGATTCCGATGGCGAAGTCCTTGAGTTGCTTCAACATATCTCCATGGTCGGACTTCCGTGTCATCGGGAGAAGTGGCATAGATGACGACTATCGCTAAGATTTAGACATGAGGTCTGTCTCCGTGCTGGCGTACGACGGGATGACGGCGTTCGAAACCGGCATCGTCATCGAGGTCTTCGGCCTGACCTGGCCCGATATCGAGCAGCCCTGGTACGAGCTGAAAATCTGCACCGAAACCCCCGAACCCGTCCGCGTGATCGGCGGCGCGACCATGACCAGCCCCTACGGTCTCGCGGAATTCGCCGCCGCCGACACGGTCGTGGTCCCGAGCGTCGCCGACCCGCGCGCGCGGACCTCGCCGGAATTGATCGACGCGCTGCGCCGGGCGCACCGCAACGGCTCCCGGATCGTGTCGATCTGCTCCGGCGCGTTCGCCCTGGCCGCCGCCGGCCTGCTCGACGGCCGCCGGGCCACCACGCACTGGCGATACGCCGACCTGCTGCGCGAGCGCTACCCCCTGGTCGAGGTCGACCCCGAGCCCCTCTACACCGACGAAGGCGACATCCTGACCAGCGCGGGCTGCGCCGCCGGGCTGGACCTGGCGCTCCATCTGGTTCGCAACGACCTGGGCGCGTCCGTCGCCAACGCCGTCGCCCGCCGCCTCGTCATCCAGCCCCACCGCGCGGGCGGCCAAGCTCAATACATCGAATCGCCCATGCCGCCCGAACCCCTCGACGCCCCCATCGCCCGCAGCCTCTCCTGGGCGCTCGAACACCTCGCCGACCCGATCGGCGTACCCGATCTGGCCCGGGTCGCAGGACTCTCACCGCGCACCTACCTGCGCCATTTCGTCCGGGAAACCGGGGCGACGCCGAGCAAATGGTTGATCGCCCAGCGGATTCAGGCGGCACTGGCCATGCTCGAGACCGGCGACGCACCCATCGAGGAAATCGCGACCGCGGCCGGTTTCGCCACCCCGGTCACCTTCCGGCACCATTTCACGCGAGCCGTGCGGACCTCGCCGTCGTCGTACCGGCGCACATTTCGGACAAGAAAAAGCCCCCCACCTGCGTGAACAAGTGAGGCGCTCGTGGCGGTGGCGGAGGGATTTGAACCCTCGGAGGGGGGTTACCCCTCACACGCTTTCGAGGCGTGCTCCTTAGGCCGCTCGGACACGCCACCGCCGACTACGGTACCGGAGTGGGTGCGAGATTGTTAAATCGGCTGGTCAGCGCTGGTTTTTGAAGAAGGTGTCGAGGAGGGCGACACAGTCCGGTTCGAGGATGCCGCCGCGGACTTCGGGGCGGTGGTTGAGGCGG
>NZ_JBHWZY010001112.1:0-1901 GCF_042727815.1 Nocardia sp. NPDC060220 | reverse complement strand
GGGGCTGGCCCAGCGCATCGTCAACGGGGACGTGCCGGTCACCCTCGCCGACCGCCGCGTCATCGCACTCGATGTCGGCTCGCTCGTGGCCGGGAGCAAGTACCGCGGCGAATTCGAGGAGCGGCTGACCAAGATCCTCGACGAGGTCCGTGCGCACAAGGACGAGCTGATCATCTTCATCGACGAGCTGCACACCATCGTCGGCGCCGGCGGCGGTGGTGAGGGCTCGATGGACGCGGGCAACCTGCTCAAGCCCGCGCTGGCCCGCGGCGATCTGCACGTCGTCGGCGCGACCACCATCGATGAGTACCGCAAATACATCGAGAAGGACGCCGCGCTGGAACGCCGGTTCCAGCCGGTGATGGTCTCGGAGCCCTCGGTGGAGGACACCATCGAGATCCTGCGCGGCCTGGCCGATGTGTACGAGGAGCACCATCAGGTGCGCTACTCCGACGAGTCGCTGGTCGCGGCCGCGCAGCTGTCGGATCGCTACATCACCGACCGGTTCATGCCCGACAAGGCGATCGATCTGATCGACCAGGCGGGCGCCCGGGTCCGGCTCCGTTCGGGCACCCCCGACCCGGCGGTGAAGGCCAGGGACGAGGCGATCGCGCGGCTGTACCGGGAGAAGGACGCCGCGGTCGACAACGAGGACTACGAGAAGGCCACGGCTCTCAAGGCCGACATCGCCGCCGCCGAGGAGGAGCTGGAGGAGTCCGGTGCGACGTCGTCGGAACCGATCGTCGATGTCGTCGACATCGCCGAGGTGATCTCCAAGCGCACCGGCATTCCGGTGGCTGATCTGACCGCCGAGGAGAAGCAGCGCCTGCTCCAGCTCGAAGACGTCCTGCACAAGCGGGTGATCGGGCAGAACGAGGCCATCGTGGCGATCGCCGAGGCGGTGCGCCGAGCGAGGGCCGGACTCAAGGACCCGAGCCGGCCGATCGGGTCGTTCCTGTTCCTCGGCCCCACCGGTGTCGGCAAGACCGAGCTCGCCAAGGCCCTCGCGGAAGCGGTCTTCGGCGACGAGGATCGCCTGATCCGATTCGACATGAGCGAGTTCCAGGAGAAGCACACGGTCTCGCGACTGGTCGGCGCCCCGCCCGGATACGTCGGCTACGACGATGCCGCCCAGCTGACCGACAAGGTGCGGCGTCAGCCGTATTCGGTGATCCTGTTCGACGAAGTCGAGAAGGCCCACCCCGATGTGTTCAATGTGCTGCTGCAATTGCTCGACGACGGGCGCGTCACCGATTCCAAGGGCCGCACAGTCGATTTCAAGAACACGATCGTGATCATGACGTCCAACATCGGGTCGCACCTGATCCTCGAGGCGCCACCCGGCGACCTCGACTCCATCGTGCCGCAGCTCGAAGAGCTACTGCGCCAGCACTTCCGACCCGAGTTCCTCAACCGGATCGACGAGCAGATCGTGTTCCATCGCCTGGACAAGGAGCAGCTGGAACAGATCGTCGAACTGATCCTGGATCGCACCCGGCGCATGCTCGCCGCCCAGGACATCGAACTCGAGATCAGTCAGTCCGCGGTGGACTGGTTGAGCGAGCGCGGTTTCCAGCCCGAATTCGGTGCGCGACCGTTGCGCCGTACGGTGCAGAAAGAGCTCGACAACCGGGTCTCGCGGCTGCTCCTCGACGGCGGGCTCGATCCCGGCGGCACGGTGAAGGTCGACACCGCCGACGACGATCTGGTCGTCACGGCGATGAACCCGGGCGGTAAGCCCGACACCAATGGTTCCGCACCCGCGCCCGCGGCGAAGAAGCCGGCCAAGAAACCCGCCAAGAAGGCCGCGAGCAAGAAGGGTGACGACAAGAAGCTCGCGTCGAAGTAGCGAAACGACGACTGTGGCCCGGTTCGTACGAACCGGGCCACAGTGTTGTCAT
>NZ_JBHWZY010001111.1:0-1903 GCF_042727815.1 Nocardia sp. NPDC060220 | reverse complement strand
GGCGTAGGCGACGAAGGAGCAAGCCCCGGTGGCTAACCGGCGGCCCCTCAGGGCCGCGACTCGAGCGCGCCAGCGCTCCAAAAACACAGCGTCAAACCAACTGGGACTACTCGAACAAGAAGGGCCCGCCGCCGATCACATGATCAGCAGCGGGCCTTCCGTTTACCCGATCAGTGCGAGTGACCGTGGCCGTGGTCGTCGTCGGCCTCGGCCGGCTTCTCCACGATGGCGCTCTCGGTGGTCAGGATCATCCGCGCGACCGAGGCGGCGTTCACCACGGCGGAGCGGGTCACCTTGACCGGGTCGACGACACCGTCGGCGAGCAGGTCGCCGTAGGTCAGGGTGGCGGCGTTGAAGCCTTCCTTGCCCTCGGAGACCTTCGCGACCACGACGGCACCGTCGAGGCCGGCGTTGGTGGCGATCCAGTACAGCGGCGCCTCGAGGCCCTTACGAACCACCTCGACACCGACGGCCTTGTCGCCGGCGAACGAGTCACGCAGCTCGCCCAGTGCGGCAGCGGCGATCACGAGCGCCGAACCACCACCGGGGACGATGCCCTCCTCGACCGCGGCCTTGGCAGCGGCGACCGCGTCGTCGACGCGGTACTTGCGCTCCTTGAGCGCGGTCTCGGTGGCAGCGCCGACCTTGATCACCGCGACGCCACCGGCCAGCTTCGCCAGCCGCTCTTCGAGCTTCTCGCGATCCCAGTCGGAGTCCGAGGCCTCGATCTCGCGACGCAGCTGCGCGCTGCGGCCCTTGATGTCCTCGTCGGAGCCCGCGCCGTCGATCAGCACGGTCTCGTCCTTGGTGACGACGACGCGACGCGCCTGACCCAGCTGCTCGATGGTGGCCTCGCGCAGGGTGACGCCGAGATCGGGGTTGATCACGGTGCCACCGGTGACGACGGCCAGGTCGTCGAGGAACGCCTTGCGACGGTCACCGAAGAACGGCGCCTTCACGGCGACGGCCTTGATGGTCTTGCGGATCGAGTTGACCACCAGGGTGGACAGCGCTTCGCCGTCGACGTCCTCGGCCACGATCAGCACGGCCTTGCCGGACTCGGCGATCTTCTCGAGCAGCGGCAGCAGATCGGGCAGCGAGCTGATCTTGTCGCGGTGCAGCAGGACGTAGGTGTCCTCGAGCACGGCCTGCTGGGTCTCGGGATCGGTCTGGAAGTAGGGCGAGAGGTAGCCCTTGTCGAACTGCACGCCTTCGGTGATGACGAGTTCGGTGTTCGTGGTCGAGGACTCCTCGACCGTCACGACGCCGTCCTTGCCGACCGTGGTGAGCGCCTTGCCGACCATCTCGCCGATTTCCTCGTCACGTGAGGAAACGGTGGCGACCTGGGCGATGGCCTTCTCGCCGGAGACGGGAGTGGCCAGCGCGAGCAGCACCTCCGACACCTTCTCGGCGGCAGCGGCGATGCCCTGGCCGAGGGTGATCGGGTTGGCACCCGCGGCGACGTTCTTCAGGCCGCCGCGCACGAACGCCTGCGCCAGCACGGTGGCGGTGGTCGTACCGTCGCCCGCGACATCGTTGGTCTTGGTGGCGACGCTCTTGACGAGCTGTGCGCCGAGGTTCTCGAAGGGGTCCTCGAGGTCGATCTCACGCGCGATGGTGACACCGTCGTTGGTCACGGTGGGGCCACCGAAAGCCTTGGCCAGCACCACATGCCGGCCGCGGGGGCCGAGGGTCACCTTGACGGCGTCGGCCAGCTTGTCGACACCGCGTTCCAGAGCCCGGCGAGCCTTTTCGTCGAACTCGATCTGCTTGGGCATAAGAGGATTCAGCTCCTGTTTGTGAACGCAATCCGCCCCGGGCCTGTGAAGACGCCGGGGCGGAACGCTGATGCGGCGTTGGCCTTACTTGGTGACGACGGCCAGGATGTCGCGCGCCGAGAGGA
>NZ_JBHWZY010001110.1:0-1908 GCF_042727815.1 Nocardia sp. NPDC060220 | reverse complement strand
CGCCGTCTCACCTTCTCGGTCATCCTCGACGGGTTGCGCCGGGTCGAGCCCTGACAACGACAAAGGCCGGGCACACCCGAAGGTGGCCCGGCCGTCGACGGGTGATCAGCGGTTCTCGAGCAGAACTTCCGCGATTTGAATCGTGTTCAGCGCGGCGCCCTTTCGGAGGTTGTCGCCCGAGATGAAGAGCGCGAGACCGCGACCGCTCGGCACACCCGGATCCTGGCGGATACGGCCGACGAGGGAGTCGTCCTGGCCTGCGGCGGCCAGCGGGGTCGGCACGTCGACCAGACGTACGCCCGACGCCTTGGCCAGCAGGTCCTTGGCCTGCTGCACCGAAATCGGTTCGGCGAATTCGGCATTGATCGACAGCGAGTGCCCGGTGAAGACCGGGACCCGCACGCAGGTGCCGCTCACCAGCAGATCGGGCAGGCCCAGGATCTTGCGGCTCTCGTTGCGCAGCTTCTGGTCTTCGTCGGTCTCGAAGGAACCGTCGTCGACCAGCGCACCGGCCAGCGGGATCACGTTGAAGGCGATCGGCGCGACGTAGTTGTTCGGCGCGGGGAACTCGGCGTCCGAACCGTCGTGCACCAGCTTCTCCGCGTCGGCGGACACCGCGCGGATCTGCGAGGCGAGCTCCTCGACACCGGCGAGACCGGAGCCCGAAACTGCCTGGTAGCTGGACACGATCAGGCGCTGCAAACCGGCCACATCGTGCAGCGGCTTGAGCACCGGCATCGCGGCCATCGTGGTGCAGTTCGGGTTCGCGATGATGCCCTTGGGCAGGTTGCGGGTGGCCTCGGGGTTGACCTCCGACACCACCAGCGGCACATCGGGGTCCTTGCGCCATGCCGAGGAATTGTCGATCACGGTGACGCCCGCCGCGGCGAAGCGCGGGGCCTGCACACGCGACATGGTGGCACCGGCCGAGAACAGCGCGATGTCGAGACCCGACGGATCGGCCGTCTCGGTGTCCTCGACGACGATCTCGCCGCCGCGCCAGGGCAGCGTCTTGCCCGCCGAACGCGAGGAGGCGAAGAACCGCACCTCGTCGGCCGGGAAGTTGCGCTCTTCGAGCAGCTTGCGCATGACGGCGCCGACCTGACCGGTCGCACCGACAACACCTACACGTACACCCATTGCTTAACGCCCCGTTCCGCCGTGGACGACAGCGGCTTCGTCGCCGCCGAGATCGAATGCCTTGTGCAACACCTGCACCGCTTCATCCAGTTCCGTGTCACGCACGAGCACCGAGATCCGGATCTCCGAGGTAGAGATCAGGTCGATGTTGACGCCCGCGTTGGCCAGCGCCTCACAGAAGGTGGCGGTGACGCCCGGGTGCGACTTCATCCCCGCGCCGACCAGGGAGACCTTGCCGATGTGATCGTCGGAGAGGATCTCGGCGAACCCGATCTCGTCCTGACGCTCGGTGAGCTTCTGCACCGCGCGGACCAGGTCGGTCTTGGGGCAGGTGAAGGTGATGTCGGTCTTGCCCGTGTCGACCTTGGAGATGTTCTGCAGCACCATGTCGATGTTGATCTCGGCGTCGGCCACCGCGCGGAACACCTTGGCCGCGTAGCCCGGCTCGTCGGGCAGGGCGACGACGGTCACCTTGGCCTCGCTGCGGTCGTGTGCGACGCCGGTCAGGATTGCCTGCTCCACGGGAATGTCCTCCATCGATCCGAAAACAGTGGTGCCGATCTTGTCGGTGTAGGACGACCGAACATGAACGGGAACGTTGTAGCGGCGCGCGTACTCCACGCAGCGCAGCATGAGCACCTTCGAACCGCAGGCCGCCATCTCGAGCATCTCCTCGTAGGAGATCTTGTCGAGCTTCTGGGCGTCGGGGACGATGCGCGGGTCGGCGGAGAAGATGCCGTCGACGTCGGTGTAGATCTCGCAGACATC
>NZ_JBHWZY010001109.1:0-1908 GCF_042727815.1 Nocardia sp. NPDC060220 | reverse complement strand
ATTCGCGACGCTGGGACGCCATCGCCTTCCTGGCGAGCAGCAGATCTCGCATGTCGGCCTTCTCGATCGCTTCGGTGGTCTGTCGGCTGCGGTCCGATGCGGACGCCATCGCCTGGGTGTGCTTCCAGCGCTGTTCGCGATCCTGTTCACGGATGCGTTCGGCGAGTTCGCGTTCGGCGCGCAGCTCATCTTCGGAGAGCGCGTCGGTGAGGGCCGGATCGAATTGGTAAGCGAGACGCCCGCGGGCACGTTCGACTCGCTGGGCGAGCTGGCTGACGTCGTCCTCGAGACCGGATTCGATCGTCATGCCAGACCACCGCCCCGGGCGCGCGAAGGCAGGCAGGTGACCACAGGTGTGAACGGCACGGACCATTCTTACAGCATGTCTGGAAACTCCGATAGTTTTCAGGCACCGCCCTTCTCGGGCGTCGTCGGGCTGACAGTATTTGCTGTCGCCGCTACTGCCGACGGGGTGGAGGTCGCCCGCTTCGATACCGCTCCTGAACCGTTGGCCGCTGGGCTGAGTCAGGAACGACACCTGGCGAAGTCGTTGTCTCGCAAAACGGTGCTCTGCTGCCTGTGGAACGATCAGTGCGGCCCTGCCGTTGGCGGATCGAGTATTCCTCTGCGAGTGTGGGTTCAGCGCAGATCGTGATCACAACGCGGCGCGGTCGATCCCGACCCAACCCTGGCAGTCACTGTTTTCACGCGGCTCATGACGGTGCGCCGGATGCAGAGCGGACGATTCGGTAGTCAGGCTGACCCGGGCAGAGTCACTGACCGCGCTGTGTCGTGGTCACCGACCCGGACAGACGCCCGCCCGGTTTTCGCCTGGATGCTGCGGAGCCGAAACGACGGGGCAGTTTTGCCCTTACTCTCGCAACGGGGAAACCCGATCCGCTTACATTGCGGACCGCGTTCGACAGTCGTGTGGCGGCTCATCATCAGCGAGTGTGACACAGGCCACCGACACCACACTGAACGCACAGCCACAGGACAGTTCCAGGTGTGCGCTCAGAGCGGACATCTCGAGGTGACCTGCGTTGATTTCGCGAACACTTGTCGGAGCTCCGTGTCATGCTGTGCGCCACCACTGGGGAGTGGGTGGACTGACTCGAAGGGGACGAGCATGTCTACGGAGGGAACGGTGTTGTCGCCCGCGCCGCATTGCGAGCCGCGGTTGGAGGGTGGGGAAGAGGTGCCGCGTTCTGGCGCCGTGAATACCGCTGTGCCCCACCGGGTTACTGGGTCCGGTCGACCGAGGGCCGCGGGCGGAACGCCGGCGAGTATCCGCAGGGCGGTACGCGCCTCCTGCACGCAGGCAGCGCCGACCGGCGAATCTGTCGCGACCGCAAAGCGATTCGCCGAACAGGTGCTCCGGCTGCTCTTGGAGGTGGTCGATCGGCGCAGACCGTCGACTCACCTGCGCGCTCACACAGACGCGCGAGTACTCGCCGCCATCAACACCATGCTCGCGCAGGACTTGGTCCCCGGCCGGGGCTTGGGCAGCGCCACCCTGACCCGCGTGAAACTGACCGCGACACAAGACGGTGCCGCCGAAGTCTTCGCTTCGTATCAGCGTGGGCCGCGGACTCTCGCTATCGCCGGCCGCATCGAGTCGACCAAGGACAGCTGGCGCTTGGTCGCGGTGCGGATGTTCTGATCGCCGGGACGGTCGAAGCGTGGATGTCGAAGTCGACGAGCTCGTGAGGGAGGTCCGTCGACTACCTCAACGCAGCGCGGTGACTCCCGAGAAGTCATGGGGTGCGCGGTGATTGCGATCGGAAAGGCTGCCGAGAGCGTGGTCGGGGTGAAGGCCGAAGTATTGCCTGCGGGTCCGGCTAGTCCAGGCCAGCGCCGCCGCGGCGGCGATACGGTGGAAGTGGACGGTGTAGCCGTGTTCGTAGA
>NZ_JBHWZY010001108.1:0-1916 GCF_042727815.1 Nocardia sp. NPDC060220 | reverse complement strand
CCCTCAGGGCCGCGGACACGCGCGCGCCAGCGCGCCAACAATTCAGTTCTTGGGGAACTTCAGCTGGGACAGGTCGATCCCCTCCAGGCCGGGCGGCAGCTGATCGAGACCGGGGGGCATGTTCGACAGATCCATGCCCGGCGGCAAGCCCGGCATCCCGGCGGGCATTCCGGGGAACCCGCCGCGCATCTTCGGCTGAGTGGGCCCACGCCCGCCCTTCTTGCCCTTCTTACCGCCCTTTTTGTTGTTGCCGCGGCGAGCTCCCGGCATCCCCATCTGCCGACCCATCATCGCCATCATCTTCTTGGCTTCGAAGAACCGGTCGACGAGCTGGTTGACCTCGGAGACCTGCACCCCGGAACCGTTGGCGATGCGCAGGCGCCGCGAGGCGTTGATGATCTTCGGATTGTCCCGCTCGGCGCGGGTCATGCCCCGGATGATCGCCTGCACCCGGTCGAGCTGCTTGTCGTCGACCGCGGCCAGCGCGTCCTTCATCTGACCGGCGCCCGGAAGCATCCCGAGCAGATTGCCGATCGGGCCCATCTTGCGGATGGCCAGCATCTGATCGAGGAAGTCCTCGAGGGTGAGTTCGCCGCTGCCGATCTTGCGCGCGGTCTCCTCGGCCTGCTCGGCGTCGTAGACCTGTTCGGCCTGCTCGATGAGGGTGAGCACATCGCCCATGCCGAGGATGCGCGATGCCATCCGGTCGGGATGGAAGACGTCGAAGTCCTCGAGCTTCTCACCGGTGGAGGCGAACATGATCGGCGCGCCGGTGACGTTGCGCACCGACAGAGCGGCACCACCGCGGGCGTCACCGTCGAGCTTGGTGAGCACGACACCGGTGAACCCGACGCCGTCGCGGAAGGCCTCGGCGGTGCTCACCGCGTCCTGACCGATCATCGCGTCGAGCACGAACAGCGTCTCGTCGGGCTGCACGGCATCGCGGATGCCCGCGGCCTGGCGCATCAGCTCGGCGTCGATACCGAGGCGGCCTGCGGTATCGACGATGACCACGTCGTACTGCTTGGCCTTGGCCTCTTCGATACCGGCCGCGGCGACGGCCACCGGGTCGGCCGCGGTGATCCCGAGCGGGTTCTCACCGCCACCGATGGAGGTGCCGCCGTGCGGGGCGAACACGGGCACGCCCGCGCGCTCACCGACGACCTGCAGCTGGGTGACCGCGCCGGGACGCTGGAGGTCACAGGCCACCAGCAACGGCTGGTGCCCCTGACCCTTGAGCCATTTGGCCAGCTTGCCCGCGAGCGTGGTCTTACCCGCACCCTGCAGACCGGCCAGCATGATGACCGTCGGCGGGTTCTTGGCGAGATTGAGGCGACGGGTCTCGCCACCGAGGATCGCGACGAGTTCCTCGTTGACGATCTTGACGACCTGCTGCGCGGGATTGAGCGCGCCGGAGACCTCCGCGCCCTTGGCGCGTTCTTTGACGTTGGCGATGAAGCCGCGCACCACGGGCAGGGCGACGTCGGCCTCGAGGAGTGCGAGGCGGATCTCGCGCGCGGTGGCGTCGATGTCGGCCGGTGACAGACGCCCCTTACCGCGCAGATCCTGCAGTGCACCGGTAAGCCGGTCGGACAGGGATTCGAACACCGATCGCGCTCCTGATCTGAAAGGGTCTCAGGTCGTCTGACCGAAGCCGGACGTCTCTTGCCCTCCCAGGGTAATGGAGGTTATTCGGTATGTTGCACGTGCGGTGGCGCCGTGCGGCGCAACTCGTGCGATTCGATGTCCACCAGATACACCGCTTCTCTGCCGGTGAGGCCGAGCTCCCGGGAGAGCGCCTCGATCCGAATCCATTCGGAATCGGCACTGTCGGCGTGGTGGGCGGCGGTCGAGGCGATGGTCATCGCGGCCAACGCCTGCGCACCACTGAGGGTGCGACCCGGCAACCACGAAAC
>NZ_JBHWZY010001107.1:0-1919 GCF_042727815.1 Nocardia sp. NPDC060220 | reverse complement strand
CACCCCATCCCTGGAGGATGTGCCTCCCCCGCGCCGACCACGGCGCCATCCCGCACTGGGATCCGGCGACGGCCCACCTTGCCGACGAGCAGAGGAACACGGATATGAGCAACACAGCCACAACGGCCTCGGCGGCGGTAGGCGGCCGGTCACCAGCTCGGGTTGCGGTGGTCACCGGCGGCGCCTCCGGTATGGGCCTGTCGATCTGCGTGGCGTTCGCCGCTGCCGGACATCGGGTCGCGGTCCTCGATGTGGACGGCGCGGCCGCGCAGCGAGTCGCCGAACAGTTGCGCGCGACCGGCGCGACGGCGATGGCCTGCGCGGTCGATGTCACCGATCGCGACGCGGTCCGGGAGGCGATCGGCAAGGTCCGGGTCGAGTTCGGCGCAATCGAAATCCTCGTCACCAGTGCGGGTTCCGTCGATTTCGCGCCGTTCACCGACATCACGCCACAGGCGTGGAACCGCGTTGTCGACGTGAACCTGAACGGGGTGTTCCACTGCGCGCAAGCCGTTGTGCCGGACATGGTCGCGGCCGGATGGGGTCGTATCGTGACGATCTCGTCGTCGAGTGCGCAGCGCGGCTCGCCGGGCATGGTGCACTACACCGCGTCCAAAGGCGCTGTCCTTGCGATGACCAAGGCCTTGGCGCGCGAGTACGCCGCCGCCGGTATCACGGTCAATACGATTCCGCCCTCGGGCATCGATACGCCCATGTCGCGCCAGTCGCAGGCGGCGGGCCATCTGCCCGCGAGCGCCGTGATGGCCGCGGCGATCCCGGTCGGGCACTTGGGAACCGGCGAGGACATCGCCGCCGCGTGCGTCTTCCTGTGCTCGGACCAAGCCGGCTACATCACCGGGCAGGTCCTCGGCGTGAACGGCGGGTCGGTGATATGAACCTGTCCGCCGCTGCTCGACTGGTGCCCCTGCCGGTCCGGGAGTGGGACGAGAAGACGCGCGCGATGTTGCGCGGACACGTGAAATCGGCCGATCGGTACCTCTCCGGAGCACCCGATGCCCCGGCGATGCCGGGCGTCCTCGGCGTGCTGGCCCATCACCCCGAACTGGCCGGTGCGTGGTTGGCCTACAACGGTCTGCTGATCGAGCGTCCCACCGTGGACCCGCGTGAGCGCGAACTGGTGATCCTGCGGGTCGCCTGGCGCAGCGAGTCGGATTACGAATGGGCACAGCATGTTCGGATCGCCACATCGCTCGGCGTCGACGCGGAGCAGATCGAGGCGGTGCGCTACGGACCGCAGGCACCGGTGTGGTCGCCGGTGCAGCGCGCACTGCTGGCGATGACCGACCAACTGCTGGATCGACATCGCGTCGACGACGCCGTCTGGGCCCAGCTCGAACTCCATTTCGACAGTCGGCAGCTGATCGAGCTGCTGTTCGTCGCCGGCTCCTATCTGTGCCTGGCGATGGTGTTCAACAGCGTTGCCCTGCAACCGGACCCCGAACAGGAGGAACGATCATGAGCAAAGTCGTCCACGAACCGGCCGCGCCCCATCGATGGCCGAGACCGCCCGAAGGCACCTGGACTCAGCACTATCCCGAGCTCGGAACGTCGATGATGTCGTTCGAGGATTCGGTGTCGCCGGAATTCTTCGAACTCGAGCGCGAGGCCATTTTCAAGCGCGCCTGGCTCAATGTGGGTCGGGTAGAGCAAGTGCCGAAGACCGGGAGCTACTTCACCAAGGAACTCGATGTGGCGCGCGCGTCGATTATCGTGGTGCGCGACCGCGACGGCGCCGTCAACGCGTTTCACAATGTGTGCCGCCATCGCGGAAACAAGCTGGTCTGGAACGAATTTCCCAAAGAAGAGACCTCGGGAATATGCCGCCAGTTCACCTGCAAGTATCACGGTTGGCGCTACGGCCTCGACGGGTCACTGAGCTTCGTCCAGCAGGAGAACGA
>NZ_JBHWZY010001106.1:0-1922 GCF_042727815.1 Nocardia sp. NPDC060220 | reverse complement strand
GGCTTCCTTCAGCGCCGACAGCCAGTCGTGGATGCTCTGGCCCCCGCGCGAGGCGCCGTTGACGATCTCCATCGGGCTGAAGGCATGGACGTGCATCGACGGCACCCGCGCCTTGATGGCGCGGACCAGGTCGGCGTAGCCGGTGACGGGGAGTTCGGGGTCGATGCCGCCCTGCATGCAGATCTCGGTGGCGCCGTCGACGTGGGCCTCCCACGCGCGGTCGGCGACCTCGTCGGTGCTGAGGGTGAAGGCGTCCGCGTCGCCCTTGCGCTGGGCGAAGGCGCAGAAGCGGCAGCCGGTGTAGCAGATATTGGTGAAGTTGATATTGCGGTTCACCACATAGGTGACCTCGTTGCCGGAGACCTCGCGTCGCAACGAGTCGGCCAGTGCGGCAACAGCTTCCATGTTCGCGCCATCAGCGGTGGCCAAGGCCAGGTACTGATCGTCGGTGAGACCCGCCGGGTCCTTCTCGGCGGCGCGCAGGGCGTCGAGCACCTCGGAATCGAGCCGCTCGGGCGCGACGACAGCCAGGTCGCGGGCGTGTTCGCGAATCGTCTCCCAGTCGCCGAACGCGCCGACGACTTCCTGACCGAGCCCGGAATCGCTGCGGCTGTCGGTATTTCGTCCCTCGGTGTCGATGGCGGTGTTCAGGTCGACGCGGCCGACCGAATCCCATGACTCGTCGGGTTCCTGCCACGGCAGGCCGACCGGCACGGCCTCGGGCCTGGCCAGGCCCGTCGCGGGGTCGGTGAGCGCGTCGACGTGCGCGCCGATCCGGGGATCGATCCACGGATGGCCCGCGCGAACGTATTTCGGGTGCGCGGAGGTGCGCTCGACGAGGGTGAACCCGGCCGCCTCGGTGATCTCGCGCAGGGTGTCCAGATTCGGCCACGGACGTTCGGGGTTGACGTGGTCGACCGTCACCGGCGACACCCCACCCCAGTCGTCGATGCCGGCGTCGATCAGCGCCCGGCAATCACTGTGCGACACCAGGTTCGGCGGGGCTTGCACCGGGACATCCGGGCCCAGCAGCAATCTCGTCACCGCGACGGTCGCCAGGAACTCCGCCACGCCCGCATCGGGAACATCGCGCATGGCGGTGTCGTCCTTGGCGCGGAAGTTCTGCACGATCACTTCCTGGATGTGCCCGAACTCCCGGTGCTGCTTGCGAATCGCCATGATCGACTCGGCGCGCTCGGTGAGATTCTCGCCGATGCCCACCAGGATGCCGGTGGTGTAGGGCACCGAGAGCCTGCCCGCGTCGGTGATCGAGCGCAGCCGGACCGCCGGATCCTTGTCGGGGCTGCCGTAGTGGCATTCGCCCTTGTCGGTGAACAGCCTGGTAGCGGTGGTTTCGAGCATCATGCCCATCGACTGGGCGACAGGCTTGAGGCGGGAGATCTCGTTCCAGCTCATCACGCCGGGGTTCAGATGCGGCAGCAGGCCGGTCTCCTCCAGCACGAGAATGGAGACGGCGCGCAGATAGTCGAGGGTGGAGTCGTAGCCGCGCTCGTCGAGCCACTGCGCGGCCTCCGGCCAGCGGTCCTCCGGCCGGTCGCCCAGGGTGAACAGCGCTTCCTTGCATCCCAGGGCAGCACCCTGACGGGCGATCTCGAGCACCTCGTCGGGTTCGAGGAACATGCCCTTGCCCTCGGCGCGCAGCTTGCCGGGCACGGTGACGAACGTGCAGTAGTGGCACTTGTCCCGGCACAGCTTGGTGAGCGGGATGAACACATTGCGCGAATAGCTGATCGTGCGTGGGCGGCCCGCCGATTCCAGGCCCGCGTCGCGGACTCTGGCGGCGCTGGCGCACAGATCGGCGAGGTCGTCGCCGGTGGCATGCAGCAGGACGGTGGCCTCGTCGACGTTCAACGTGACGCCGTCGCGGGCTCGGCGCAGGGCCCGTCGCATCGCGGCGGGAC
>NZ_JBHWZY010001105.1:0-1927 GCF_042727815.1 Nocardia sp. NPDC060220 | reverse complement strand
GCCCTGAGCCTTCAGCAGGGCGACGAGGTCGGCGGCGGCCACCGCGGCCGAGATGCCGTCCTTGTCGCGGACCTTGGCGGGGTCGACGCAGTGCCCGATGGCCTCCTCGTAGGCGTAGACGAGTCCGTCGCCCGCCCTGGCCAGCCATTTGAAGCCGGTGAGGGTCTCGGCGTAGCGGGCCGAGCGCGCGGCGGCCAGCTTCGACAGCAGGCGTGAGGACACGATGGTCGTGGCGACCAGCGGGTCGGTGGGGTGCGTGCGCAGCACGTAGTCGGCCAGCAGTACACCGGTTTCGTCGCCGCGCAGCATGTGCCAACCATCCGGGCCGGGCACTCCGAGCGCGCACCGATCGGCATCGGGATCGAGGGCGATCGCCACGTCGGCATCGACCCGCTCGGCCAGCGCGAGCAACAGATCGGCGGCGCCCGGCTCTTCCGGATTGGGGAAGGAGACGGTGGGGAAGTCGGGGTCGGGGGCGAACTGCTCCTCGACCACCCGCACATCGGTGAACCCGGCCGCGGCCAGTGCGCGCACCGCGAGTTCACCGCCGACCCCGTGCAGCGCGGTCAGCGCGATCCGCACATCCGCCCGTTCGCCGGGACCGCCGAGCAGCCGGGGCAATTCCGCGACCCGCTCGAGATAGCGATCGACCAGATCGGCACCGGAGGTCGAAACAGCTTCCCGTGCAACAGGTTCGACAACCGCCTCGATGCGCTTCTCGATCTCGCTGTCGGCGGGCGCGATCAATTGCGACCCGCCGTCGAGGTACACCTTGTAACCGTTGTCGGCAGGCGGATTGTGCGAGGCGGTGATCTGCACCCCCGCTACCGCACCCAGCTCACGCACCGCGAACGCCACCACCGGAGTCGGCACCGGGTCCGGCAGCACCGTGACGGGAAAGCCTGCGGCAGTGAAGATCTCAGCGGTCGCCGTGGCGAACTCCGCCGACCCGTGCCGCGCGTCCCGCCCGACCACCACGGCCCCACCGCCGAGGCAACGTTCGCGCAGCCAGTCGGCCAGCCCGGCGGTGGCCCGTGACACCGTCGTCACGTTCATCCCGTCCGGGCCCTCACGCAACGGTCCACGCAGGCCGGCGGTCCCGAAGCGCAGCATCTACACGCGCTCCAGAATGCCGCGCAGCAGCTTGCCCAGCCGGGGCGCCGCGGCTTGCCCCTCGGCCAGCACCTCCGCGTGCGAAAGATGTTCGCCGGTAACGCCCGCGGCCAGATTGGTGACCAGCGAGATGCCGAGCACCTTAGCGCCCAGTGAACGCGCCTCGATCGCCTCGAGCACCGTCGACATACCGACCAGGTCGGCGCCGATGGTCGCGAGCATGCGGATCTCGGCAGGCGTCTCGTACTGCGGACCGATGAGCCCGGCGTACACACCCTCGGTCAGACTCGGGTCGATTTCCCGTGTCAGCGCCCGCAATTCGGGATCCCAGGCATCGACCAGGTCGACGAATCGCGCGCCTAGCAGCGGGGTGCGCGCGGTGAGGTTGATGTGGTCGGCGATCAGCACCGGCTCACCCACCCGCAGGCCCGCCCTGAGCCCACCCGCGGCATTGGTGAGCAGCACGATCTCGGCGCCCGCCGCGATCGCCGCGGTCACCGGGTGCACCACCTGCTGCGGTGTGTAGCCCTCGTACAGGTGCTGGCGGCCCATCAGCAGCAGCACGTTGTTGTCGTTCACGGTGACCGAATGCACCGTGCCGCCGTGCCCCTGCGCACTGGGTTTGCCGAAGCCGGGTAACTCCGTCATGGGGATCGAGGCGCGCGGCGCGCCGATCTCGGCTGCTGCCTCCTGCCACCCCGATCCCAGCACCACGGCCACGCGATGACGCGGCACTCCCGTACGTTCGGCAATCGCCGCAGCGGCCTGTTCGGCAGTCATGGGCTGAGTTTATTGGAGCGCTGGCGCGCTCGAG
>NZ_JBHWZY010001104.1:0-1928 GCF_042727815.1 Nocardia sp. NPDC060220 | reverse complement strand
AGCGTGGCGACCGCAACGGCGCCGAGCGTGGCGAGCGCACCGGTGGCGACCGCAACGGCAACGACCGTGGCGAGCGCGCCGGTGGCGACCGTAATCAGAACGAGCGCAACCAGAACCAGAGCCAGAACGGCAACAGCGGCGGCAATCGCGGACCCCGCGACGACCGCGGTGGTGACGACGAGGAAGGCGGCCGCGGTCGCCGGGGTCGTCGATTCCGCGAGCGTCGTCGTGGTCGTGACCGCGATGGTGGTCCCGCCGGTGGCGGCCAGTCCGAGGCGCGCGACTACGACATTCGCGAAGACGATGTGCTCCAGCCGGTCGCGGGCATCCTCGATGTCCTCGACAACTACGCGTTCGTGCGGACCTCCGGCTACCTCGCCGGCCCCAACGACGTGTACGTGTCGATGAACCTGGTGCGCAAGAACGGCCTGCGCCGCGGTGACGCGATCACCGGTGCGGTGCGCGCCCCGCGCGACGGCGAGCAGAACAACCAGCGGCAGAAGTTCGACCCGCTGGTTCGCCTGGACACCGTGAACGGTGGCGAGCTCGAAGCGGCGCGTCGTCGGCCGGACTTCCAGAAGCTCACCCCGCTGTACCCGAACGAGCGGCTGCGCCTGGAAACCGCGCAGAACAAGCTCACCACGCGCGTGATCGACCTGATCATGCCGATCGGTAAGGGCCAGCGTGCGCTGATCGTGTCTCCGCCCAAGGCGGGTAAGACCACGATCATGCAGGACATCGCGAACGCGATCGCGATCAACAACCCCGAGTGCTACCTCATGGTTGTCCTGGTCGACGAACGTCCCGAAGAGGTCACCGATATGCAGCGTTCGGTGAAGGGTGAGGTCATCGCCTCCACCTTCGACCGCCCGCCGGGTGACCACACCTCCGTCGCCGAGCTCGCCATCGAGCGTGCCAAGCGTCTGGTGGAAATGGGCAAAGACGTTGTGGTGCTGCTCGATTCGATCACTCGATTGGGCCGTGCGTACAACAACTCCTCGCCTGCCTCGGGCCGCATCCTTTCCGGTGGTGTCGACTCGACCGCGCTGTACCCGCCGAAGCGTTTCCTCGGCGCGGCCCGCAACATCGAGAACGGTGGCTCGCTCACCATCATCGCCACGGCGATGGTGGAGACCGGTTCCACCGGCGACACGGTGATCTTCGAAGAGTTCAAGGGCACCGGCAACGCCGAGCTCAAGCTCGACCGCAAGATCGCCGAGCGGCGCGTGTTCCCCGCGGTGGACATCAACCCGTCGAGCACCCGCCACGACGAGCTGCTGCTCTCGCCCGACGAGATGGCTGTGGTGCACAAGCTGCGGCGCGTGCTGTCGGGTCTGGACTCGCACCAGGCGATCGATCTGCTGATGGATCGTCTGCGCAAGTCCAAGAACAACCTCGAGTTCTTGATGACGGTCTCCAAGACCGCACCGAGCGCTCTCGACGAGTGATCGTCTAGAACCACCGGCAAGGGCCTCGCTTCGGCGGGGCCCTTGCTCGTTCTCGGCCGAGAACGCGCGGCGCCGGCCGCAATATCACAGGGAACAAAGCGGAGGTGGGGGGTGTTCTGAGAGGGTGCGGTCTGCTCTGGCATACTGGACAACTGTGTGTCTGCGAGTTCGCAGACATCCCGCCTAGTCGGTTCCGGTTCACGTACTCCACTCCATGGGGCTACGACCCGGCGACCATTATCGAGAGGACGCCCATGAAGGCAGGAATCCACCCCACGTATGTCGAGACCACCGTTGTGTGTGGTTGCGGCAACACCTTCCAGACTCGCTCCACCAAGGAGTCCGGCCAGATCTCGGTCGAGGTCTGCTCGCAGTGCCACCCGTTCTACACGGGCAAGCAGAAGATCCTCGACACCGGCGGCCGCGTGGCTCGCTTCGAGGCTCGCTACGGCAAGCGCGCAGGTGCCAAGAAGGCCGAAG
>NZ_JBHWZY010001103.1:0-1933 GCF_042727815.1 Nocardia sp. NPDC060220 | reverse complement strand
AGGGTGATCGCACGGGCCAGCGCCGAACGCTGCCCTGCCTTGACCTCCTCGGCGAGCGCGTCGACATCGATCGTCCGGCGAACGCCCACGGCGGTGCGCCCCTCGTTGCGTGGCGAGCCGACGCCCGCGGTGGTCCCGAGCCGAGGGTGCGCGTCGGCACCCCCGGCCACCTGTGCGCCGTCGCTCATTCGGCTGTGCCGCCACCGATCTCGTGCCCGAGTGCCGCGCCCAGTTTCTTCAGCAGGTCGATGGCCGCGTCGGCGATGACGGTGCCGGGCGGGAAGATCGCGGCCGCACCGGCCTCGTAGAGCTCGTCGAAGTCGCCGGGCGGGATCACCCCGCCCACGATGACCATGATGTCGGGCCGACCCACATCGGCAAGCGCCTGCCGCAGCGCGGGCACCAGCGTGAGATGACCGGCGGCCAGCGAGGACACACCGACAATGTGCACGTCGTTGTCGGCAGCCTGGCGAGCCACCTCTTCGGGCGTCTGGAACAGCGGGCCCACGTCGACGTCCATGCCGAGGTCGGCGAACGCGGTCGCGATCACCTTCTGGCCGCGATCGTGTCCGTCCTGGCCCATCTTGGCGACCAGAATGCGCGGACGGCGTCCCTCGGCCTCGCCGAATTCCTCGACCAGCGCGATGGCGGCGCCGATGTTGGATGCCTTGCCTGCTTCGTCACGGTACACACCGGACAGGGTACGGATTTCGGCCTGATGACGGCCGTACACCTTCTCCAGCGCGTCGGAGATCTCACCGACCGTGGCCTTGGCGCGCGCGGCGTCGATGGCGAGCGCGAGGAGATTGTTCTCCATACCGCCTTCGGAAGACGCTGCCGCACGGGTCAATTCGGACAGCGCATGCTCCACCGCGACCGAATCACGGTCGGCGCGAAGCCGTTCCAGCTTCTCGATCTGCTCGGCCCGCACCCGCGAGTTCTCGACCTTGAGGACTTCGACGGCGTGGTCCTCTTCGACCTGGTACTTGTTGACGCCGATCACCGGCTGCTGGCCGGTGTCGATGCGCGCCTGGGTCCGCGCGGCGGCCTCTTCGATGCGCAGCTTCGGAATACCCTCCGAAATCGCCTGTGCCATACCGCCGTGCGCCTCGACCTCGGCGATGTGGGCGCGCGCCCGCTCGGCGAGCTGGTGGGTGAGCCACTCGACGTAGTACGAGCCGCCCCACGGGTCGATCGGGCGGGTGGTGTTGGACTCCTGCTGGATGAGCAGCTGGGTGTTGCGGGCGATGCGGGCGGAGAAGTCCGTCGGCAGGGCCAGGGCCTCGTCGAGCGCGTTGGTGTGCAGCGACTGGGTGTGCCCCTGGGTCGCGGCCATCGCCTCGATGCAGGTGCGCGCCACGTTGTTGTAGGCGTCCTGCGCGGTCAGCGACCAGCCAGAGGTCTGCGAATGTGTTCGCAGCGACAGCGATTTCGCGCTCTTGGGTTCGAACTTCGACACCAGCTCGCTCCACAGCAGCCGCCCCGCGCGCAGCTTGGCGACCTCCATGAAGAAATTCATGCCGATGGCCCAGAAGAACGACAGACGCGGCGCGAACTTGTCGACATCCATGCCCGCGGCGATGCCGGCGCGGATGTACTCCACACCGTCGGCGAGGGTGTAGGCCAGCTCCAGATCGGCTGTCGCACCGGCCTCTTGGATGTGGTATCCGGAGATGGAGATCGAGTTGAACTTCGGCATCTTCGCGCTGGTGAAGGCGAAGATGTCGGAGATGATCCGCATCGAGGGCTTGGGCGGGTAGATGTAGGTGTTGCGGACCATGAACTCTTTCAGAATGTCGTTCTGAATGGTTCCGGCCAGCTGCTCGGGCGTCACGCCCTGCTCTTCGGCGGCGACGACGTAGAGCGCCAGGATCGGCAGCACCGCGCCGTTCATGGTCATCGACACCGACACCTGGTCCAGGGGGATCTGGTC
>NZ_JBHWZY010001102.1:0-1933 GCF_042727815.1 Nocardia sp. NPDC060220 | reverse complement strand
GCCCGGCACCGGGGCGTCCTCGATGTCCGCGTCCACGACCTGCGCGACTGGACCTACGACCGCCACAACACGGTCGACGACACCCCTTACGGCGGGGGCCCCGGCATGGTCATGAAGACCGAGCCGTGGGGCGAGGCGCCGTGGTCGAACATGGCCTCGATCGTGACGCCCTCGGCCTGCAGGTGCTCGTGCATCCGCACGAGCGACTCCTGACTGTCGACGACCAGTGCGAAATGCAGCAGACCGACCTGACCGTCCTGCGGCGACTCGGCGTCCTCGGGCACCTTGAACACCCCGATGTCGTGGTGGTAATCGGCGAATCGGAAGAAGATCGCAATGTCCGATTCCGAGGAGATCGTCATGCCGAGGATCCCGCCGTAGAAGCGTTTGGCCGCCTCTAGATCGCGCATTTTCACCACGACGTGTCCAACGCGTTTGATGCCCATCATTTGCCTCCGCTGGCCTCGAGCCCACCGGTGTCACATGACCACGCCCGGCGGTTCCAGCCATAGGTAGCGTGCGATCGGTAGACGACTAGATAGATTGATCTATCGCCGTCAGAGTAAGCGGAATCTTCCCGGTCCGTCAACCCTCTGAAGGCAACTCGAAAACGGGAATTCGTCCGACCGGCGCCGCGCATCCCGGGGAGAACGGCGGCGTCAGCCACCCCGCTCCACACCGGGCATCCATGAATGTTTCGCGCATCGCCGTCGCGATCGGCTTCAGCACACCGCACGGCGGACCGACAAGCTACTGGTCGCATCATCTGCCCACCTCGCGAAAGACTTCGGATCAGATGAAGTCTCTGCGGTGGGCCGCGGGCTCACTACCCGCCATTCGTCGTGCGGTAGCCGCACATCGCCCGCCAACTGCCGGGTAGGCGACAGCACTACTCGACCGCAGCCGCATTCGGCTCACTGGGACCGCGTAGGAATCACAGAATTCGGTGCGCCACGCGATCGGCACGGCGATCGCGACGGTCAGGCCACCGGAGACCCTGGACCGGCGGCTCTCCGCACAGTCCGGCCAGTAGGCCCGGTACTGCGGGCGACAGCACGAAAGCGGCTGCGCCGCAGCCACTCACCATCGGGACGTCGTCAACCGGTCAGCCGAAGATGATCGCGGTGTCCGTCGACCCCCGGCCACTGTCGAGAACTCCGCCGAGTCGCCGACTGTCGGCCCTGTTGCCGACCCGGACCAGCACTCGGTAGCGGACCCGCTTACCGACTGACGTTGCCCTGACCTGTGCGGTCGTACCGACCAGCCGCGAGTCCAGCGGCGACGGCGTTGGTCGCGGCCCGCCCGGCGGTGTGCAGCGGCGCCGGCGATCGCGTGGTCCGCGACAGTAGCACCGATCCTTCTATCAGGCAGAAGATCTCCACCGCGACCTCGCGGGCGCGTTCGGCGGTCATCCCGGCCGTGGTGAAGCGCTCTTCGAGAACCTCCAGCCACGACTCGAAGGCCGTGGCGGCGGCGGTCCGCATCACCTCGTCGTTGTTGGCCACTTCCAAGGCGATCGTCGCGATCGGGCAGGCGTAGCCGTAGTCGGTCTGCGCTAGTAGCTCCGCCGCCTGGACGAAGGAGGCCGCCGTCGCCTCGACGACGTCGGCCCCGGGCGGGTACACCGACTCGAGTAACTCCCGGTAGCGCGTGCCACCGTGGGCCAGGGCAGCGGCGCCGAGTTCCTGCTTGCCGCCGGGGAAGAAGTGGTACAGCGATCCATAGGGCGCCTCGGCTGCGGCGAGGACGGCCTTGATGCCGGTGGCCCCGAAGCCCTGCCGGCTGAACAGCTCCGCCGCGGACTCCACGAGCCGTGTTCGCGTTTCCGGCTGCTTACCAAGGGTTGACGAGGAGGGAGACATACGTCCAGATTACCCCGCTAGATCAATCTGTCGTGCTGTGACGTTCACCCCAGCGCCGAACAGCCTACCGA
>NZ_JBHWZY010001101.1:0-1933 GCF_042727815.1 Nocardia sp. NPDC060220 | reverse complement strand
CTAACATATAGCGCACCCCGGGGCTTGCGGCAAGACCCCGGTGATGCCGCACAATCTCTCGGCGAGCCCGCAACCTGCGGGAATCTTGTCGAAGGGGAGTAGTCGATGATCGACGTGATCGTGGTCGGCGGTGGACCGACCGGCATGATGCTGGCCGCCGAATTGAGGCTGCACGCGGTGCGGGTGGTCGTGCTGGAGAAGGACGCGGAGCCGACGAAGATCGTCCGCTCGCTCGGCCTGCACGCGCGCAGTATCGAGATCATGGATCAGCGCGGCCTGCTCGACCGGTTCCTCGCGCTCGGACGCCGACATCCGCTCGGCGGATTCTTCGCCGGCATCCCCACACCGGCGCCCGAGCGACTCGACACCGCCCACCCCTATGTCCTGGCCATCCCGCAACCTCGCACCGATCAGCTGCTGAGCGAGCACGCCACCGAACTCGGTGCCGAGATCCGGCGCGGCACCGAAGTGGTCGGCGTGAGCCAGCGCGACGACGCGGTCACCGTCGAACTGGCCGACGGCACCCGGTTGCGTGCGCGCTATCTCGTCGGCTGCGACGGTGGCCGGAGCACCGTGCGCAGGCTGCTCGGTGTCGCGTTCCCCGGTGAGCCGAGCCGGGTCGAGACCCTGCTCGGCGAAATGGCATTGACCGCGTCACCGGAAACGATCACCGAGGTGATGACCGAAGTCCGCAAGTCCCAGCTGCGATTCGGCGCGATGCCCCTGGCAGACGGGGTCTACCGCGTCCTCGCCCCCGCGGCCGGAGTCGCCGAGGACCGGGCTGTCGCGCCCACCCTCGAGGAAATGAAACAACAGCTCATCGCCACCGCGGGCACCGACTTCGGCGCGCACTCGCCGCGGTGGCTGTCGCGTTTCGGCGACGGCACCCGCCAAGCCGAGCACTACCGCGTCGGCCGCGTGCTGCTGGCAGGCGACGCCGCCCACATCCACCCGCCCACCGGCGGACAGGGCCTGAACCTGGGCGTGCAGGACGCGTTCAACCTCGGCTGGAAACTGGCCGCCGAGATCAACGGCTGGGCGCCGCCGGGCTTGCTCGACACCTACCAGACCGAACGCCACCCCGTGGCCGCCGACGTGCTCGACAACACCCGCGCCCAGATGGAGCTGATGTCACTGGACGCGGGACCACAGGCGGTACGCAGGCTGGTATCTCAGCTGATGGAATTCGACGAGGTGAGCTGCTATCTCACCGAGAAGATCATCGCCATCGCGATCCGTTACGACTTCGGCGAGGGCGACCCACTGCTCGGTCGGCGATTGCGCGATATCGCCTTGAAACGCGGTCGCCTCTACGCGCACATGCACGCGGGCCGTGGACTGCTTCTCGACCAGACCGGCCACCTCTGCGTGCGGGGATGGGCGGACCGGGTCGACCACATCGTCGACGTCAGCGAAGAACTCGACGCCCCCGCGGTACTGCTTCGCCCTGACGGGCATGTGGCATGGGTCGGTCGAGAGCAGCAGGACCTACTCGACCACCTGCCTGTCTGGTTCGGTCGGCGCGACAGCACCGCAGCGATATGAGGTGTCGTCCGCAGCATCGACGGGGATCGTCTGCGCGACAGCGTGGTTGCGCTGACTCGCTGTCGCCCGGAATCATCGGTGTATGAGGCGCGCAGGGGTGGCCCGATGACCGAGTCCGACACATTCGCCACATTCCGGCCACTGCTGTTCACGATCGCCTACGAAATCCTGGGCTGTGCCGCCGACGCCGAGGACGTGTTGCAGGACAGCTACCTTCGCTGGCGCGACGCGACGGAGGTGATGCATCCGCGCGCGTACCTGGTGCAGATCGTCACCCGTCAGGCGATCAATCATCTCCGCACGGTCCGGCGTCGCCGCGAGGATTACGTCGGCACCTGGCTGCCCGAACCGATCCGTACCGCGCCCGACGCGGGGCAGGATGTGTTGC
>NZ_JBHWZY010001100.1:0-1940 GCF_042727815.1 Nocardia sp. NPDC060220 | reverse complement strand
GGCCCGCCTCGTCGCGGATCGAGCTGCGCGGCCTGCGTGCTTTCGGCAGGCACGGAGTGTTCGATTTCGAGCGTCGTGACGGCCAGGAATTCGTCGTCGATCTGACGGTGTGGGTCGATTTCGCCGCGGCCGCCGCGTCCGACGACCTCGCCGACACCGTCGACTACGGCGCGCTCGCCGAGCGTGCCGTGCGCATCGTGACCGGTCCGCCGCGCGATCTGATCGAAACAGTGGTCTCCGAGATCGCCGACGACGTGATGGCCGACCCGCGGATCGAGGCGGTGGAGGTGGTCGTGCACAAGCCGTCGGCGCCGATCCCGCACACCTTCGAAGACGTGCGCGTGGTGGCTACCCGGTATCGCACGCAGGCCCCGGAGCAGCGCCGATGACTCGCGCGGTGCTCTCGATCGGCTCGAATCTGGGCGATCGGCTCGCGCATCTGCGCAGCGTGCTCGACGCGCTGGGGGAGCGGGTCGTGGCGGTGTCGCCGGTCTACACGACCGCGCCGTGGGGTGGCGTCGACCAAGACGATTACCTCAATGCTGTTGTCACAGCGGAAGATCCGGCCTTCGACGATTACGCCTGGCTGCGTTTCGGTCAGGAGCTCGAGCAGGCGGCGGGCCGCGTGCGCGAGGTTCGCTGGGGTGCGCGCACCCTCGATGTCGACGTGGTCCAGTGCGCCGACAGCACCGGCACGGCGATCGCCCGCGACACCGATCCGACGCTGATCCTGCCGCACCCGCAGGCCCGCAACCGGGCCTTCGTCCTCATCCCGTGGCTGGCTGTCGAACCGTCCGCGCACCTTGTCGTCGACGGGGCCGCGCGCCCGATCGCGGAGCTGCTCGCCGGACTCGACCAGTCCGAGAAAGACGGCGGGGTCCGTACCGACCTGGTGCTACGCGAGGAAAGCGCCGGCTCGTGCTGAAACCCACCCGGGTACTCGACCTCGCGCTGAATGTGGTGGTGGCCGCCGCGGTCGCCTGGGTCGCCACCCGGTTCGCCTATTCCAGCTTCCCGTCGATCTCGGTGGCCGCGGGCGCCTCGCTGCTGCCGGTCGCCGCGATCGAGGCGGCGCTCGGCTTCGCGATCAAGGCCAAGATCGCCGATGAGCAGATCGGCGACGGATCGGGTCAGATGCATCCGATCAACGTGGCCAGGGGTGTGGCGCTGGCGAAGGCGTCGTTGCAGGTGGGTTCGCTGGCCGCGGGTGTGTGGCTGGGTTTCCTGCTGTGGGTTTTCCCACAGCGCGGGACCGTCACCGCCGCCGCTACGGATTCGCCGGGTGCGGTGGTCGGCCTGCTGGCCGGTTCGGCCCTGGTTGCTGCGGCTTTGTGGCTGGAGTATTGCTGCCGGGCACCCGAGGACCCGACCGACGACCCCGCTACTACATAGCAACTTGCGAATGGAATCTCCGTAGCCTTTGGTGGGCCGACCAGCCGATTCCGGCTACCCTGGCCCTCATGGTTTCACCCTCCCGCAGCACGGCGCCCCGACGACGGCGGGACGACGCGGGAAAATTCTTCGTCGGTTTCCTCATCCTGCTCGGTCTGACCGCCAGTGTTTTCCTGATCTTCAGCGAAAACGTCCAATACGTGCGGATCGGCCTGGTAGCAGCCCTGTGGGCCGCGGTGATCGGCGCGCTCGCAGCTACCCGCTACCGCAAGGACGCGGCCGTCGACAAGGCGAAGGTGCGCGATCTGCAGACGGTGTACGAGTTGCAGCTCGAGCGTGAGATCAACGCGCGCCGTGAGTACGAGATGGGTGTCGAGGCGCGGGTGCGCGCCGAAGTCGGCGCCGACTCCTCCGAAATCGCCGCGCTGCGCGCCGAGCTGACCCTGCTGCGCCAGAATCTGCAGGTTCTCTTCGACGGCGCCCTGCTCGACGAGCAACCTGCGCTGCAGGCCGATGCCGTGCGGATCGACGCGTTGCCCGCCGGTGGC
>NZ_JBHWZY010001099.1:0-1944 GCF_042727815.1 Nocardia sp. NPDC060220 | reverse complement strand
CGCCGGAACTGCTCGAGCTGGCCGAACTCACCGGCATCCCGGTGGTCACCACGCTGATGGCGCGGGGCGCGTTCCCCGACAGCCACACCCTGAACATGGGCATGCCCGGCATGCACGGCACCGTCGGTGCCGTCGCCGCGCTGCAGAAGTCGGACCTGCTGATCACCCTCGGCGCCCGTTTCGACGACCGCGTCACCGGTCAGCTGGATTCCTTCGCGCCCGACGCGAAGGTCATCCACGCCGACATCGACCCGGCCGAGATCGGCAAGAACCGCCACGCCGACGTCCCGATCGTGGGCGACGCGCGTGAGGTGATCGTCGAGCTGATCGAAACCCTCAAGGCCGATCCGCAGGCCGGCGACGCACCGCTGCTGAACCTCACCGAATGGTGGGCCTACCTCAGTGGCATCCGCGAGAACTACCCGCTGGGCTGGAAGACGCCCAGCGACGGCTCGGTCTCGCCGGAGTACGTCATCGAGACCCTCGGTCGGCTCGCGGGCCCCGAGGCCATCTACTGCGCCGGCGTCGGCCAGCACCAGATGTGGGCCGCGCAGTTCATCAAGTACGAGAACCCGCGCACCTGGCTCAACTCGGGCGGTCTCGGCACCATGGGCTACTCGGTGCCCGCTGCCATGGGCGCCAAGATGGGCGCGCCGGACAAGGAAGTCTGGGCGGTCGACGGTGACGGCTGCTTCCAGATGACCAACCAGGAACTGGCCACCTGCGCCATCGAAGGGGTGCCGATCAAGGTCGCCCTGATCAACAACGGCAACCTGGGCATGGTCCGTCAGTGGCAGACCCTGTTCTACGAACAGCGCTACTCCAACACCGATCTCGGCACGCATTCCCTGCGCATCCCCGATTTCGTGAAGCTGGCCGAGGCGCTGGGTTGCGTCGGCATCCGGGTGGAGAAGGAGTCCGAGGTCGAGGACGCGATCCGTCAGGCCCAGGCCATCACCGACCGCCCGGTCGTGATCGACTTCATCGTCGGCAAGGACGCCCAGGTGTGGCCGATGGTCGCCTCGGGCACCAGCAACGACGAGATCATGTTCGCCCGCGGCATCCGTCCGCTCTTCGACGAGGACGAGTCGGTCTCCGAACCGGCCGTCATCCACGAGGCGATGGAACGCGAGCAGGCCACCTCCGAGAAGGGCGACGACGAATGAGCACCACCCACACCCTGAGCGTCCTTGTCGAGGACAAGCCGGGCGTGCTGGCGCGAGTCGCGAGCCTGTTCTCGCGCCGTGGCTTCAATATCGAATCCCTGGCCGTCGGTGGCACCGAGATCCCCGAGATCTCGCGGATGACGATCGTCGTGACCGTCGACGATCTGCCCCTCGAGCAGGTCACCAAGCAGCTCAACAAGCTGATCAACGTCATCAAGATCGTGGAGCAGGACGCCGACGCCTCGGTGGCCCGCGAGCTGATCCTGGTGAAGGTGCGCGCCGACGCGTCGGTGCGCACGCAGGTGATCGAGGCCGTGCAGTTGTTCCGCGCCAAGGTGATCGACGTGTCGCCCGACGCGCTGACCATCGAGGCGACCGGCACCCGTTCCAAGCTCGACGCGCTGCTGCGCATGGTCGAGCCGTACGGGATCCGCGAGATCGTGCAGTCCGGTGTCGTGGCCGTCGGCCGCGGCCCCAAATCGATCACCGCGACCCGCTGAACCTCCCTCAGCAACCTCCGCGATAACTTTTCCTAACCGCATTCATTCAGAAGGGACCAACCAAAGTGGCAGTCGAGATGTTCTACGACGACGACGCTGACCTGTCGATCATCCAGGGCCGCAAGGTCGCCGTGATCGGTTACGGCAGCCAGGGCCACGCGCACTCGCTGAGCCTGCGCGACTCCGGCGTCGACGTCCGCGTCGGCCTGGCCGAGGGTTCGAAGTCTCGCCCGAAGGCCGAAGAGGCCGGTCTGACCGTCGGCACCCCCGCCGAGGTC
>NZ_JBHWZY010001098.1:0-1945 GCF_042727815.1 Nocardia sp. NPDC060220 | reverse complement strand
GCCTCCTCCAGGACCTTCTTGCCCTGGAAATGAACGCCTGCGTCCAGCGCGGCCACGGTGCCAGAGCCCTCGGGACGGGTCTGGGCACGCTCGGTCAGCTCGGCGAACAGGGATTCGAAGTTCTTCACGAGTAGAGATTGTTTCATACCCGACCCAGCGGTTTTCCCGGCGCACCGCGCGGTGCGGCACGCCGGGAAACGATCACGCCGGTTGAGCGAGCAGTTCGCGCAGGTCGGCTACGGCGGTGCGCAGGTGATCGGCGAAGGCGTACATCTGGTCGGACACCGATTTGGGGGTGGCCAGGTAGATGTTCCACCGATCCGGCAGCAGCACGTAGGCGATGCCGATGCAGCGCGGGCTGGTCGAGCCGAAGCCGAAGTAGCGGATGTACTTCGACGGGGCCGAGCTGGTCGAGAGGTAGTCGTCGCGCATGATCGTCCAGCCGGGGCTGTCGAACAGCGCGATCCGCTCATCGGCGACGCCGAGCTGTTCGCCGCGGCGGCGCTGGATCCACTCCAGTTCCCACAGGTGCTGCTCGGGTGCCTGCCCGGCTTGGCATTCCTTGGCCCGCGCGACGTGGGCGGACGCGGCGGTGCGCGCCGCGGCCAGCTTGGTCGCGGGGTCGGCGTCGTCGGACACCATCGCGTCGACGAACGCCACCATCTCCGGGGTCACCACGCGCATGGCCTCGGTGCGGCCGTTGCGGAACTGCCGGGTGGCGATGGATTCGTAGGTGGCGCCGGTGAGCCCCTTGCTGCGCCGGTGGGCGAGCTGGTAGCTGAGCTGAGCGAAGGCATCGGGTGAGATGCCCAGCTTCTTGGCCTCGCCGGTGCCGAAGTCGTCGAACGACACCAGCGAGGTGGCCGTGTCGGCGGCGAAGCGGGCGAAGTCGGCGCCCGCCGCGGCGATGTCGGCGCGGGCGGCGGAGTCGAGCACGAACTCGATCGGCTCCACCGAGGGCAGCCCCTGCGATTGCGCGCCGCTGGTCGCCGCGTGGTCCTGGGCGGTCCGCTCGAGCAGCGCGTCGACGAACGACAGCACGGTGGTGCCGTCGAGTCCGCAGTGCTCGATGTTGATGCCGGACTGACCGTCGGCGAAGACGATGAACGTCACCGACTTGTCGAAGTAGCGGTTGCCACTGTCACCGTGGAGCAGCTGATCGCAGGCGTGCAGTTCGTCGCGCGGGGCGAAGTCTTCCAGGCACACCGAGAACAGCGCCGTCTCCACCGCGTCGAAGGCCTCGACATTGGCGGGCTCGGTGCGCAGCACTTCCCGGCTGCGCGCCCATGCCGCACGGGCTTTCGTGGTGAGATGGCCGACCGAGGTGTCGGTCGCGGCGGGCTTGGTACCGCCCTTGATCACCGCGCGCAGCCCGTCGACCACGTCGTCGAACGCGTACGGCGCGCCGTCGGGTCCGATGACATCCATCCGGAAGATGTTGCCGCGGTAGAAGACCGCGATGTGCCGGGCATCCGAGGGGCCGGGCCATTCCGGGCTGTAGGGCTTGCGGACGCTGTCCTGGATCTCGCCGGGAATCCGGGTCTCGGAGAACAGGTACTTGTTCTGCCACATCGACAGTGCCTGCCCACGCTGGGTCACCGGCGCGATCTTCTCCGCGTCCAGCGCCAGCTTGTAATCGACGGCCGCCCCGATGATGGCGGCTGCCCGCTCGGTCTGCCCGGCGAGGGTCGACGCCGCCAGGGGGGTGTCGTCGCGGAACAGGAACACGAAGTTGGCGTTGATCGCGATCCGGTCGCGGCGGCCCAGATACCGGGACGGCCAGAATTCGTCGAGCCAGCTGCCGACGCCGGGGGTGGCGTCGTAGTCGGCCAGGGCGGCGTGCAGCGCGCGCCCCGCCCCACCGGGGCGCAGCAGCTCGGCTACCGCGCCCTCGGTGGTGGCGTAATCTTCGGCGCCGAGCAGGGGTTGACACCACTGCAGGAAC
>NZ_JBHWZY010001097.1:0-1953 GCF_042727815.1 Nocardia sp. NPDC060220 | reverse complement strand
GGACGCTGTTTTCACGGCGGCGAACTCGAGATCCTCGGTCGCCTCGGTCGCCTCGGTCGCCTCGGTCGCCTCGGTCGCCTCGGTCGCCTCGGTCGCGACGTCCGCGGCCTCGTGCCCGCCGAATGTCACGGCAGTCGCGACGTCGGTGGGGGTCGCGGTTTCACGGAGGTTGTGTTTCGCCGCCGAATGCAGAGCGGTCGAGCTGACGACAGCCGGGTCGATCAGCGGTGATCGGAGTTCGGGCGCGACTGCGATCCTCAGGGTGTGCCCGAGCGCCTGCCTGTCGGCGGCGAGGGAGTCGGCCGCCTGCTGCGGGAACGCATGAGAAGCCATCCGTTCGGATGCGGAATACCCGGCGTCCCCTGGCAATTCGACCGATGCGCTCTCGATCAACATCGCGTACCGAGCCGAGACCCACGCGTGCAACCAGATCACCACACCCACCATCACCGGGGCGATGGCGAATTCGGCTGCGCGACCGAAGGATCCGGCGGCCAGGTGGGGGCCCGCGTTCAAGGCGATGGTGGTGCCGAGCAGGGCGAGTTCGAACACGATTACCTTGCCGCGTTCCAACTCACGCCCCCAGCGGGCCGCGGTGGTCGCGGTGACCATGATGACGATGATCGGGATCGAGATCATCGCCTCGATGCCGTAGCTGAGCCAGTACAGCGGGTCGCTCATGTCGCCGCTCGGCACGAGATTGCGTTGCACGTTGACCCCGGCCCACACCATGCCGAGAACGACGACCCCGATCAGCGCGCGCGATGACCATTCCGACCGCCGGTACAACTGGGCCAGGCGCGCGTCGGCGCTCGACACCCGTCGTCGTGCGGCCAGCGCCTTGCGATGCCAGCGCGCGTCGGCTTCGTCGGTGCGGCGGATGAGGGCGCTGGTGCGGCGGTCGCGTTGTTCGGCGGCGAGCTCGTCGCCCACGGCGCGCCGGCGCTGTGTGCGCCGCTGCGTACGAATCCATTCGGCCAGTTCCCGTTCGGCGCGGATCTCGTCGTCGGAGAGCGCGTCGTAGAGGGCCGTGTCGTGCTGGAGGGGGAGCTTGTCGCGGGCTGTGGCGACCTGCTGGGCGAGCGCCGTGATCTCGGTGTTCGGCGCGATCGCGGCATTCTCGCTCAACCGATCGTCGGACATGTCGCGCCTTCCGCCACTCGAACATATGGACTATCGAACATATGTGTGATTGCCAGAGAGCGTAAACGCCGACCGTGCCCCGGTCAACGACAACGAGTCGATTCCGCCGAATCCCCGGCGGCGACACGCCGGAATTCAGGAATCGGTGTCGCCGTCGAGCAGCCGTTTCTCATACGACGCGCGGCTCGACGATCCGGCCACCGCCGCAACCTGATTCGGTACCGTTCGCCGCAAGACGAAGTCGCGCAACCACTGTGGCAGCGCACCGGACAGGCCGAGTAGCGGCCCGAGATGCGCGGGCAATGTCACCTCGAATCGCGGCCGTGCGACAACCTCGAGCACTGCCGTGGCGACATCGCTTGGCTGGAGCAAGTGTGCTGCGCCGGTATCGGTTCCGACCGCCAATTCGGTTTCGACCACCCCGGGCATGATCGCCGTCAACCGCACGCCGCTCCCGCGCAATTCCTCGCGAACCGCTGTCAGATACCCGAGCACTCCGTGTTTGGTCGCGGCGTAGGTCGCTTCACCGGCGGGGGAGACCTTGGACGCGATCGACGCGATGGTGACGATGTGCCCGCGCCCGCGTGTCCGCATCGCCGGCGCCGCCAGTCGCACCCCGCGGATCACTCCGTGCAGATTCACCGCGAGCATGCGCGCGGTCGCGCTGTCGGGTTCGGCGTCGAACGACCCGACCCACATCACCCCGGCATTGTTGACGAGCACGTCGATCGGTCCGAGGATCGCCTCGGTGACGGCGAGGAAGTCATGAAACGACCGCTCGTCGGTCACATCGAGTTCGCACCCGTGTAC
>NZ_JBHWZY010001096.1:0-1959 GCF_042727815.1 Nocardia sp. NPDC060220 | reverse complement strand
GGTCACTTCCTCGCCGGTGGTCTCGCGGATGATCTCGGGACCGGTCACGAACATGTACGCTGACTCGGTCGCGATCAGCACGTCGGTGTTGATCGGCGAATACACCGCGCCCGCAGCGCATTTGCCCAGCATCACCGACACCTGCGGCACTACCCCGGACAGCCGGGTCTGGCGCCTGCTCATCTCCGCGTACCAGGCCAGCGAGGTGACCGCGTCCTGCACCCGGGCGCCGCCGGAGTCGTTGATCGCCACGAACGGGCAGGCGATATCGGCCGCAAGATCCATCGCCATCGCGACCTTGCGCCCGAACATCTCACCCACCGATCCACCGAACACGGTCTGGTCGTGGGCGATCACCACCACCGGGCGCCCGTCGATCCTGCCGTGCCCGGTGACCACACCGTCACCGTAGAGTCCGTCGGCCGCGCCTGGTTGTTTCACCAGCGCCCCGATTTCGGTGAAACTGCCCTGGTCGAGAAGTATTTCGATGCGTTCGCGTGGACCGGGGATTCCTTTCGCCGCACGCTTGGCTATCCCCGCATCCCCCGCGGGTTCCCGCGCCGCCCTCAGATTGTCCCGCAGCTCTTGCAGTTTCGCAGCAGTAGTCGACTCCACCACGCACGCCCTTCCTCGTCCTGGTCGAGCTCTCCTTCATCGGTTAGCCAAAGCGTAGCGCTGACGTCCGCGCCGATATCAGCGGCACGGCGGACCGATCCTTGACGAATCACGCGTCGTACCGTGGGTGGGGTGAACAAGCCGACCCGATACGGAGCGATCGCCTTCTCCTCGGCCACCGAGCGCCGCCAGCGCAGCGGTGGTGGTTTCACCGTCCACGGCAGGCGGATGGCCGACGGCGCCGACATCGGCGAGCCCGAAGAGCTGGAGCCCCAAGTGGCGGGCCTGATCCGGCAGGCCGACTCGTTCTACCTCGCTACCGTCACCGGATCCGGCTGGCCCTACATCCAACATCGCGGCGGCCCACAAGGTTTCGTGCACGTACTCGACTCGTCGACGATCGCGTGGGCCGAGTACGCGGGTAACAACCAGTTCGTCACTGTGGGCAATCTCGACATCGACGATCGGGTGTCCCTGTTCTTCATCGATTACCCGACGCGCACCAGGGTCAAGATCTTCGGCCGGGTCGAGGTCGTCGAACGCGCCGACGATCCCGGCCTGCTCGACCGTCTCCTGACCACGTCGGCGGGCCCGATCGACGCACGCTCGGACCGGGCGTTCGTGGTGCGGGTCGAGGCGTTCGACCGGAACTGCACCAAGAACATCACCCCGCGCTACCGCACCGAGTGGATCCAGGACTACCTGCGCGCGGGCCGGGCTCCTCTCGAAGCCGAAATCGAGCGTCTACAACACCGCAACGCCGAGCTCGAGGCTGAAATCGCCCGCCTGAAGTCTTCCCCCTGACCGCCCGCGCCTATCGATCGACGGCGGAGGTATGGCCGCCGAAGGCGATACGTAGTTGCCCGAGCAGCACCTTCGCCGCCGGGCCGGGCGGGGGATCGGTGCGCCAGGCCAGGGCCAGCCGGCCGTGGATGGTGGGGTCGACGATGTCGAGGGATCGGACGCCGAAGGCGTCAGCTTCGGCGGTGGTGAGGGCTGGGACGATGGCGGTTCCCAGCCCGCGTGCGGCAAGGTCGAGGAGCAGCGGGGGAGCGGCGGCTTCGAAGGCGATGTTCGGGGTGAAACCGGCTGCGGCGCAGGAGCGTTCGAATACCCCGCGAAGGCCGGTGCCCCGGGTGAGACAGATGAGGCGGCGATCGGCGAGGGCTCCCAAGGTGATGGAGCCCGCCGATTCGGCGGGGTCGATGGGCGCATCGTGGGCGACGGCGGCGACGAGCGCGGTCTCCAGGATCACCTCGAGTCCGATGCCGGAATCTATTGGCGCGCCGGTCAATCCGGTCAGCGCAATGTCGAGTTCACCGTGTTCGACGGCGGCGAGCATCC
>NZ_JBHWZY010001095.1:0-1961 GCF_042727815.1 Nocardia sp. NPDC060220 | reverse complement strand
GGTCCTTGGGGACCGCGGCGATCGACGCCGGCGTCACCTTCGGCACGCATCTGATCGACAAGATCGCCGAAGTCGCGATGCACGGGATCGACGCGGGCTCCGAGCTGGCGACGACCGGAATCGACACTCTCGCCGCGAATGCCACGGGTACCGAGGGCGCCACCTCCACCACCCCCGCGGGCACCGCACCCACCTCGCCGTCGACCAATGGTGGTGGCACCGGCACGAACACCCTGTTCGGCGGATTGGGTGGCGGCACCAGCACCGGCGGGGGCACCGGCACCGGGGCGAACAGCGACAGTGGCGCGTCGGCGAAGCCGGATACCCCCGCGCCGTCCGCGCCGTTCCAGTCCAACCAGGCGCCGAAAACCGAACAGCCCCAACAGGCTCCGAGCACACCGGCGCCTGCCCAGCAGCCGATGCAAGGCGGGGTGGTTCCGCCCGGCAGTCGTCCGCAGCAGGATCAGGAGACCGAAAAACCCTCCGCCGCACCTAAACACGGTCAACCGGGAGTCGTCCCGGCGCCGGCGTAGGACCCCCGGATGGAGAATCCGTTCGGTGCCTACTTCACGTCGCCGGATGCCACGACGCCCGGTCGCCGTCGCCCGCAGGGCAAACGGCGACGCAGGCGGCGACGCGAGGCCGAGCCGCAGACGATCGGCACGAACCCCGAGACCTGGCCGCCACCCGACCCGGAACCGTTCGACAACAACGACCCGTTCGAGCCCGCACCCGTCCAGCCGGTATATCGAAACCCCGCCGACGACGACGGGTTCACCGGCGACTGGAACGACTGGAACGACGGCGACGCGCCGGTCGAGACGCAGCGCGGCGACGATGTCGACTGGAACGACTGGGCCACCGCCACCGCCACCGAACAGAGCGGCGACCACGTGGAGATGCCGGTGTTGCCGCGCCTCAAGGACTTCGGCGGCGGCGGCCAGATCGCGCGGCGCCCCCGCAAGAACTTCGACGACGAACGCTACGACGACAGCGGCGGCCGGGCGAAAGCCGCCGCCGCGATCAAGGGCGTGGTCGGCGCGCTCGCCTTCGTCGTCGTGCTCGGCGTGGCCGCCACCATCTTTCTCGGCCCCGCCGACAAGACGAGCACCACCACCCAGGCCGCCGTCCCCGGCTCGCGGGCGACCACCTCCACCGTGGTTCCCCCACTGCCCGCCCACGCCCTGTCCGGCTGCGAGTCCTTCCGCACCCCCTCGATCACCATCGGCGCCGAGCGCGGCGACACCGCCAGCCCCGAGGGCGCCATCCTCGGCTTCGAATACAGCTACTACGTCGACCGCGACGCCGCCAAGGCCCGCTCCTTCGTCACCGACAACGCGCATGTGGGCAATGCCTCCGCCCTGGCCGAAGGCATCGGCTCGCTGCCCCTCGACGTCAAATACTGCGTCCACATCACCAAGGCCGACGCCGCCGACGCCACCCTCTGGAATGTCACCATCCACCAGAAATGGCCGGGCGACGCCACCACCGAGAAAATCAACCAGGTCATGCGCACCACCGAGGTAGCCCCCGGCCGCCACCGCATCACCAGCATCGACCACCGCATCTGAACACGGGCCCGCGTAGATTGAGCGCCTGTCGATTTGTGGTGCAGCGCAGTGAAATGGTTCGACACCGACTCTCTTGGGGACTTTCGGGGTAGCACTGACCCCGAACACTATCCGTAGACGAGCTGAGGGTGCACGAGCAATCGCTTCGAGCTAGGGTGTGGGCGTTGGCGGGGAATGTATCAACAGTTCAGAACGGGGGTTCGATGAAGAAAAATGCGGCCGGGATGGCTTTCGCTCCGCGAATTGGATCTCGACTATGCGACGCCAGTGTGCTTGATGGTGACGGCTCGGACTGGAAGCATAAGCCGAGCACATAATGAATAAATTTGCGTGGCCGACTACCGGCATGTTACTCATCGCACTCTCGACGGCGTGCACGGACCCGACGGC